>JBBIPJ010000026.1:6651-7809 GCA_037442905.1 archaeon | reverse complement strand
ATTGTAAAAATTAAGTAAAGAATTAAGTAAACAAATTGCAGGTTTTGCAAAACATTTCCATGGCCATATATGTTAAAAGCCACTTCAAAAAGTATAACTGCGCCTAAGAAATAAGCTGTTTGAATAATCGGAGAATGCGCATCTTTTAGGATTGCAAAATCAATTGGCGTCTCCCTTGTTACTAAAAACCAGAAAATAATTGAAGTCAGGGCAATTAAAACAAACCCGGTTAGTGCCCCAAAAACAAAAACAACCCCAAAAAGCAAAAAATAACCTATTGAAATTCCATATCGTATGAGCACAGATATTCTTGAGGCTAAAAGCAATATTGCAATTGAAAGCAAAACAAAGGCTGGCATAACTTAATTTAGTATGCAAAACAGTATAAAAATACTTTACTTTCTCTGCCTTATTTCCAATGTACAAGCTTCACAGTAAGTTGTGTGGAACATGCTCGGCAGCAATACTTTCCCACATCCCGGGCATATATTCGCATGTGTAGTTCTCATGTTTTTCCCAAAATAGACACTCTCTATAGGCGTATGCGGCTTATAAAGCCATTTTCTATAAAATATATACCATTTAATGTCGGTTGTTTAATTCCCTTGAAATTTGTGCCTGCACCTTTGATGCCGACATTAAATGTCGCCCCCATCCCTTGCTTATAATATATATTTTTTAGTATATAAAGGTTAGGATTCCTAACTTCTAAATGTGGACCCAACACAAAGCGAAGGTTTGTTAGCTATGCGATTTGATAGTTATTCAGCCTTCACTTTGTGTGCGCCGGGGACGGGATTCTCATGCTGAGGAAAATAATTTTTGAACCCGCAAAGGACCGTGTGGGTCCATCAAACGATCTTAAGCCGAAGCCGATACCAGGTGCCGGCACCCATTTTTTTCAGGACTAGCACAGCGATTAGACTATTTAAAATTTTTTTTAACTCCAACATACTTGGAGCGGTTTATTTAATTCAGAGAAATTTTTCAAAATTTTTCGCAATTCTCTGCAACCAATAAACTTATTAAGCAGTATTTGTTAGCACGCTTATAATATTTTTCTCACCTGGGAGGTAAGGGATGGCTGATCCTACTCTAATAACTCGCGCAACTCTTTCAGAACCACAAATCACTAGCTCCGGGCTTCAAGCAGAATCA
>JBBIPJ010000026.1:0-6623 GCA_037442905.1 archaeon | reverse complement strand
ACATCTCAGGGAATTCTGGAAAAATTTGATAAGCAAAAAATTGTTGATTCTCTAATTAGAGAAACAAATATTTCTAAAAAAATTGCAGAGCAGATTGCTGACGAGGTTGAGGATGAAATCTCTAATTTTAAGCTGAAATATGTAACTGCCCCACTTGTAAGAGAAATTGTCAATGTAAAACTTCTGGAGCACGGGCTGGAAAGCGTGCGAATGAAATACACTCGCCTTGGAATGCCTGTTTATGATATAAAACAATTAATTTCCCAGGGCCCTGATTAAGAGTTAAATATTCAGCACAATCCTGAAAGTGTTCATAAAACAATGGCAGACATTGTCGGAAAGGAATTTGCGATTGTTGAATTAATTCCGGCTGTGAGAGTTGACGACCATATGCGCGGAATCTATCATATACATGATTTGAATTATTTTGCAACCCGCCCATTTTCATTTTCGCATGATTTAAGATTTTTTTTGATGAGAGGATTAAAAGTTGATGGCTCTGGAAAATTTACCTCTGTGACTGGTCCTGCAAAAAACCCTGATGTTGCAATTTTGCATGCAACAAAAGTTCTCGCTGCTGCGCAAATTAACTGCGGCGGAGGGCAGGGATTTTTTTCATTTAACACTTTGCTCGCCCCATACGCGCGCAGTCTTAATTATCACAGGATAAAGCAACTGGGGCAGATTTTTATTTATGAAATGTCCCAGATGTATGTTGCAAGAGGCGGGCAGACAGTTTTCTCAAGCATAGATTTGGATTTATCAGTTCCAAAAAGATTAAAGCACATGGGCGCAGTGGTTCCAGGCGGAAGAATTAATGGAACATACGCCGATTATGAGCTGGAAGCAAAAATTTTCCTCTCAGGATTGCTTGATGTTTTTATTGAGGGCGACTATTCAAAAGAGCAGTTTACTTTCCCAAAAATAAATGTGAGCATAGAGCAGGATTCCTTTAAAAACTTGGATGGGAATTGGGAAAAAATCCTCCGCCTGACAGCAAAATATGCATTTCCCTATTTCATAGTAAAGCAAAATTATTTCTCTGAATTCTCAACATTCCAAAACTGCTCTTATTTAGTTCCTATAGACAAACTTTCTACGCAGTTTGATATTGCAAACGGAACAATAAGGGGAGGTGTTTTGCAGATTGTTACTTTGAATCTGCCAAATATAGCTTATATGAGCCGCGGAAAAGAGGAAAAAATAAATGACTTGTTGCAGAGCAGAATTGATTGTGCAAAAGATGTCCTGCTTTCAAAGAAAAATGCAATGGCAAAGAATTTAGAAAACGGAGCACTGCCTTTTCTTGAGCAGCCTGTTAATTCAACAAAGTATCTTGACATTGAGAAGCAATTTTTAATCCTTGGGATAACAGGAATGAATGAGTTTGTGAAGTTTATAACAGGGAAAGCTTTGCACGAGGATTCAGATGGGCAAAGGCTTGCTTTAAAAGTTGTTAAATTTATGAGCAATTATTTGTCAGAATTAAAAGAATCCTCTGGACTGAATTTTGCTTTGTCTGCTGTGCCCTAAAAAGTTGTTGCAAATAGATTGGCTGAGATTGATTTGCAGAATTTCAAGTCAGCTATTACACAGATAAACGGAGAGGGAAAGCCAACATACACTCCTGGATTTTCAGTTGAAAGAAACGCTCCGCTTCCGCCACTAGAGCGTGCAAGAATTGAATCGCAGTTTCATGAATATGCAGATGGCGGTGCTTTAAGTGTTCTCCCATACAGAAACGGCGACTTGCAGGATTTGTTTGAATTAATCCAGGATATTTCAAAAACAAAGATTCAGTACTTTAAGTTTGAAAAAGTTTAAGTTTTTGTTTTCCACTCTTTCTTTATAATACATATAGCAGGCAGCCCCCAAATCGTGGCTCTCTGTGACCTGTGTGCTCCTGTGCCAGCTGTTACAAATGGGCCTACCATTTTTCTAAAAACACAAAGTATTTTTTCTCCCTCTAATTGATGCTGATTCATTTTACTCTGTCCTCCTCGGCTAGCTTATGCAATATTTCATTTACAAGTATAACATCAATCCTCAAATCATCAGCGATTTCATCAGTCCATGCCTTTTTGTGCTTTTTTAAATACTCTAGGATTTCCCTCTCAGCCTGTTTTCTTGAAACATTTCTTAGCTCAATTACTTTTAGCCCTCTCACGTAATTATGATAGTATTCAATCGCATCTCTTATAGCTTCGGCTTTTGTAAGCCCGAGTTTTTTGCATATTTCCTCAAGCTCTTTCTCTTTTTCTGTTACATCAACAGGGTAAACATATCTTTGCATTGTTTTCATTTTATACAGTGTATAAGAGTTTATACATTTAATACTTTTGATGCTCTCATAGTATATATATCTTTCTTAACTCCTACCGGTTTATTGAGTAGTTTTAAATAACCAGCGTGCATATTTTTTTAGCATGAAAAATCTCCTCGCCCCAAGTTTTGCAAAATTCTCTGATTATGATTTAATCAGGGCATTAATTTTAATCCATGAAAAACCTCTTGGCAGAAATCAATTGATGCAAAGGCTTGAGTTAAGTGAAGCTTCCACCCGGAGTTTGATGAAAAAACTTTCCTCTGCAAAATTTGTTAAAAAAACAACAAAAGGAATTGCCCTTAATAAAGAGGGAAAGGCTTTTGTTCATAAAATAAGGGCTGTTCTTAATGGACCGGTGCATATTGATTTTGGCAATTTTTCAGCAGCTTTTAAGGTTTCAAATTCCGCAAGCATGATAAATTTAGGATTGGAGCAGAGGGATGCTGCAATAAGAGTAGGCGCAGAGGGCTGTTTGGTTCTGGTTTTTAAAAACAACAAATTAATTCTCCCTGGAGTTGATAGTGTTGAGACGGTTTATCATGATATTTTCAGCGGAATTCAGCAGAATTTTAAGCTCTCTGAAAACGATGTTATAATAGTTGCATTTGCAAATACAAAAAGGCTTGCAGAGTGTGGAGCATTTTCTGCTGCCAAAACTCTGCTTCTTGCGAAAAATATATAAGTAAGTTTAATCTTACTCTTTAAACATGGCACATATCAGAACAATATCAGTGAGCTCTAAAGGGCAAATTGTTATTCCAGAAGAGGTAAGAGAAGAGCTCAAGATAAAGGAAGGGACTAAACTTGTAATGATAGAGAGTGGGAATAAAATTATCTTAGAAAAGGAAGCTGACTTTTTGTCTTCTATGAAAACTGCTTTAACTGCGGAAGAAAAAGAAAAACTTGGCTGGATGATTTTAGCTGAACGATCATTGGCAAATATTTGGGATAATCCTAAAGACGAAGAAGTCTGGAAGAAATACTTATGATCTCGCAGCGTGAAATAGTTTTAGTTCCGTTTCCATTTTCAGACCAGAGCGGAACTAAAGTTAGGCCTGCTTTAGTTTTAAGCAAAGATGATTTTAACTTAAATTCAAAAGATATAATAATATGCGGCATTACCTCGAATATTTCAAAGGATTTTTACTCTGTTAAAATTGAACAAAAAGACCTGGAGGAAGGGCGTGTAGAAACTTCCATGGTGAAGGTCGAAAGTTTAGCAAAAATAGAACAAAACTTAGTGATTAAAAAGATTGGAAAGTTAAATAGCGCAAAATTTAGTGAGGTATTGGGGAAGCTGGATAGTTTAGTTGGAAAGATGTAATTAATAGAATTTTAAATATTACGAGTATCCTATATCTAAAATCACAACATTTATATATCTGGATAGTCTATCCAGATTTTATAGAAAAGTTTAAAAGGTGTGAAGTAAATTAAGGTGGTGCGGATCGCACGTCTATAAATGCCGCTTGCGGTGTGCGGAAGTGCGGTAAATAAAAATCGCAGCCCCTCAGCCCCGAAACACCGCAGCCCCGCACAAATTTCAAAAATGACCCTCGCTGTTTACAAATCTAAAAAACAAAAGCGCAAGCCGTTGAAAGTTGGTAAAGTTAGCGGATTGCAAAGCAATCCGAACCAACCAAGGAGGAAAAAATGAGCCCTGAGAAGCAAAAAATTGCAATAAAAGGAAGCTCTAAAATAACAAAGATTAAGAAAAGGGATGGCAGAGTAGCAGATTTTGATGCTTCCAAAATTGCAAATGCTATCTGGAAAGCAGCCCGCTCAATAGGCGGAGCAGACAAAAAGCTTTCTGAAAAACTTGCAGAGAAAGTTCTTGAGCTTCTGGAGAGGAAATTTGCAGGGCAAATTCCGAGTGTTGAGGATGTCCAGGATGCTGTTGAAAAAGTTTTGATTGAAGAAGGGCATGCAAGAACTGCAAAGGCTTTTATTCTGTACAGGCAGCAGCGCGCAGAAATCAGAAAGGAGAAAATGCAGGTTTTGGAAAAAGATACAATAGATGATGTTGATAAAAATTTTGACATAAATGCTTTAAGGGTTTTAAAAGCCAGATATTTGAGAAAAGATGAAAAAGGGCATTTAATAGAAACTCCGAAACAGCTTTTCACAAGAATAGCTGTTCACGATGCAATTCCTGATTTGTTTTATGACAGCAAGGTTTTTGATAAAAATGCCAAGCAGACTCCGCATGCGCACGAATCCTTTAACCCAGAGGAATGGGACGAAAGGGTTTCAATCGGGAAATATCACTTAAACCGCTACCATCTGGAAGCTGTAAAAAGGCTGTATGAAAGGCACAACAAGAACAGGCAGATGAAAGTTTCCTGGAAGAAATTTTTTGAAATGCTCCAGAAGGGCGAATTCAAGCAATACGAGAAAAATATTGAGCAATTTTATGAAGTAATGGTTTCAAAACAGTTCATGCCAAACACTCCTGCAATTGCGAATTTTGGAAATCCTCTTGGAATGGGCTCAGCCTGCTTTGTAATTGGAATTGAGGATTCTTTGGAATCAATCATGGATGCTCTGAAAAACACAGCAATTGTTTTCAAGGCAGGCGGAGGAATGGGATACAACTTTTCAAAGCTCCGCCCAGAAGGGGATTATGTTTCTACAACCTCAGGCGCAGCATCCGGCCCTATTTCATTTATGAGATTGTTTGACACAATGACTGAAGTTATAAAACAGGGCGGAATCAGAAGGGGCGCAAATATGGGAATTCTTAATTCAAACCATCCTGATATTTTAAAGTTTGTAACAGCAAAGGCAGGAAACAGGATGCTGCGCAACTTCAACATCTCTGTTTTGATAATGCCTGATTTCTGGGAGCACCTGAAAAATGACAAGCCATATCCTTTAATAAATCCAAGAAACGGGCAGGTTGTAAATCACCTCTCCCCTAAATTATTGTGGGAAAGAATTATTTACCAGGCATGGGAGAGCGCAGAGCCAGGGGTAATTTTCTTTGACACTGTGAACAAGTACAATCCGTTTTTAAAATATTTAGGCCCAATAGTTACAACAAATCCATGCGTTTCAGCGGATACTTTAATTTCAACTGAGAATGGCTTGGAGCAGATAGATTCAATTAGAGCAGAAAATATTGCAATTGACAGAAGTAGCGTAGAAAATAACAGCAGCGGAGTTTCTACACTTCAACTTGGCTGCGAATTTGTTAAACCGCTGCAAAAGATTAAGACAGGCATCAGGGAGTGCTATAAGCTGATTACAAAGTCAGGATATGAGCTTATTGCAACGCCTGATCATAAAGTCCTGACAACCAGCGGCTGGAAAGCCATTTCTGAGCTGGACAATACTTCTGAAATTTTTATCCAGTCAGGAAATGGTAAATTCCAGAGCAATAAGAAACTTCCTTTTGAGGTTAAAAATGAAATAATTGGCAAAAACAGAAGAAAATACAAACTTGGACTTCCTGCTGAGTGGAGTGGCGAGCTTGGGGCATTCTTGGGCTGGCTTGTTGGAGATGGTTTTATCAATAAGAAGCATTCCACTATTGGCATGGTGTTTTCAAAAGAAGACGAGGAAGTCAGAAAAATCATACAGCCAATTTTTGAAAAATATTGCGGAAGGAAAATAAAACCCAGGGAATATCCAAATGGCTGCGTTCAATTGCGTTCTAACAGCGCGCCTGTTGTAGAATTTTTCCTTAAGCTGGGGGTTGCTGAAGACAAGGGAGAGGTTCCAAAGCTGCTTTTCACTGCTCCTGAGGAAGCTGTTATTGGATTTTTGCAGGGTATTTTCAGCTCAGACGGAACAATAGGTATGGGAACAAAAAGCAGAAATTACATAAGGCTCAATTCAAGCTCTGAAAAACTTTTGAAGGGTGTGCAGCTGCTTCTCCTGAATCTCGGAATAAAAAGTACTATCTACAACCGCTCTGCAAAGCCAAAGATATTCTTTTACAAAAACAAAAAAGGCGACATAACGGAATATTCCACCTCAGGAGTTAATTTTGAGCTTAATATAAGCAAGCAGAATCTTGAAAAATTTGTAAAGAAAATCGAATTTTTGCAGTCCAAAAATTCTCAGAAGTACGGGCTCTTAAGGGAGTTTGAGTATTATCAGGAGAATTTCACTGACAGAGTCAAGAGCGTGGAGTATGTTGGCAGGAAAGAGGTGTGGGATATAACCGAAGCTAAAAGCCATAGCTTTATAGCCAACGGAATAGTTGTCCATAATTGCGGAGAGGTTCTCTTGTATCCAAATGAGCCCTGCAACCTTGGAAGCATAAATGTATATGCATTTTTAAAAGAGAATG
>JBBIPJ010000025.1:0-7937 GCA_037442905.1 archaeon | reverse complement strand
GCGCCTGGAACATATTTTTCTCCAGCCTCGCCTACAACCATTAAAACTTCGCCGACTCTTACAGTATCGCCTGATTTGAAATTTAGCTTAAGAATCACTCCGCCGTATGGAGAGGGCATCTCAACAACTGCCTTGTCTGTTTCAATCTCAGCAACATTTTGATGCTCAGAAATTTTGTCGCCTTCCTTAACAAGCCATTTAACTAAAACGCCTTCATGGATTCCTTCGCCGACATCGGGGAATTTGAATTCCTTTACCATTTCTGTGAAATTTGTTAAGGGGAGTGCGGTTTTCTGTTCTTAAATTGTTTTGGGGGGGGTGCGGGGGTGTGATTTCGCATTCCGCAAGCGAGCGCGTTGCCTCCACGCGAAGCGTGGACTCTTGCAACACGAGCGATCCGCACCACCGCACCACCTTAATTTACTTCTCAATATCAGAACTTCATTAACCTTTCCATCCCATCAACTACTCTGTCAACATCAGGCCAGTAAAATTTCTCCAATTTTGGAAGCGGAGTTGGGACATCATATCCTGTTATTCTCATTGGAGGAGCTTTCAGGCTTAAGAATGCCTTTTCATTTACAAGAGAAATTAATTCTGCACCAAATCCAAGAGTGCGCGGCGCCTCGTGAACTATCAGAACGCGGCCTGTTTTTTTAACAGAATTAATTAAAGTTTCAATATCCAGCGGCCAGAGTGTGCGCAAATCAATAATTTCAACAGAATAATTTGTTTTTTCTGCAGCCTGCTCGCAAATTGTCCGCATTGCGCCCCAGCAAATAACTGTTAAATCTGTTCCTTCTCGTGCAATAGATGCTTTTCCAAGCGGAATTTCATAATATTCCTCTGGAACTTCCTGCTTAAACGCACGATAAATTTTTTTTGGCTCCATAAAAACAACAGGGTTTGGGTCATTAATAGCTGAAATTAACAAACCTTTTGCATCATAAGGAGTTGCAGGCACAACAACTTTTACTCCTGCTGTGTGTATAAAATGGGTTTCAGGGCTTTCAGAATGGTGTTCAAGAGCGCGGATTCCGCCTCCATATGGAAATCTTAAAACTAATGGACATGAAAATCTTCCTCTTGTCCTATTTCGCATTCTTGAGCCATGGTCAATTAGTGGGTCAAGAGATGGAATTGAAAATCCATCAAATTGAAATTCTGCAACAGGTTTCATTCCACCAATTGCCAAGCCAATTGAAACTCCGCAAATTGCTAATTCTGAAAGTGGAGTATCTATAACTCTTTCAGGCCCGAATTTTTCATACAAGCCGTCTGTAATTCTAAAAACTCCGCCATCCTTTCCAACATCTTCTCCAAGAATAATTACTCTTTTGTCCTTTTCCATTATATTAAAAAATCCGCTATTCAGAGCTTGAGCAATAGTCATCAATGCCATTTTATTTCCCACCTTCTCTTGCAAGATGTTGTTTGAAGTCTTCAAGTTCCTCTTCTATGTCCCAAGTTTTCTTATCAAAAGTATAATTGAACATATCCTCAGGATTTGGAGGCTGAATTGCTTCAGCCTTTTTTACAGCCTCATCAACTTTTTTTCTCGCAGAATCCTCAATATTCTTTAAATCATTTTCATTTGCAATTTTTTTTGAAAGAACATATTTCTTTAATCTGCCAATAGGATCTTTTTTCATCCAAACTTCAACTTCTTTTTGATCTCTGTATTTTTTTGCATCGTCTGCTGTTGTGTGGTCTGATAAACGATAAGTGTAAGCTTCAATTAAAGTCGGGCCTTCTCCTTTTTTTGCCTTTTCAAGAGCATCCTTAGTTGCCTTGTACATTGCAAAAACATCATTTCCATCAACTTTTATTCCTTCAAAGCCGCAGGCAATTGCTTTTTGCGCAAAAGTCTCTGCGTGTGTTTGTCTGCTTGTTGGAACAGAAATTGCCCATTGATTGTTCTGGCAAATCGCCACAATAGGAGCTTGAAAAACTCCTGCAAAATTCAATCCTTCATAAAAGTCTCCTTTTGAGCTCGCCCCATCTCCAAAGAAAACAAGAGTTGCGAATTTCTTTTTTTGCATTTTTGCAGACCATGCAAATCCAACTGAATAAGGAATATGGGTGCCAACAGGAACTGCAACTGGAAAAGCATTGTAACCTGTTGTATTGTTTCCTCTTTCATCCCCGCTCCAGTACTGGATTATTTTTTCCATTGGAAAGTCCAGAGCAATAAATGCTGTGTTTTCTCTAAAACAGGGAATCATCCAGTCATCCTTTTCCATTGCCAAAACTGCCCCTACTTGCGCAGCCTCCTGTCCTTTTCCAGGGGCAAATGTAAGAACGCGGCCTTCTCTCTGGAGCTTGAAAAGAATATCATCAAAAATCCTGCCCTCAACCATTAATTCATACATTCGCAAAATTTGCTCTTTTGAAAGTTTTGGCATTAATTTTTCATCGCACTTCCCAGTCTCATCGAGAATCTGCAGATACTTTATTTCAAATTTTGCTGCTGTTGTTTCGGGCATTTTAATTCTGTGAAATTTGTATTAGCTTGTAGCTGGTAGCTTGAAGCTTGTAGCCGAATTTTATTTCTATTAGCTACGAGCTACAAGCCTTAATTTACTTTGAAGATTTAAAAGAATATTCTCAAATTAAAAGAGTTGATGTTATATAAAGGTTATGCTGCATTTTCCTTAATTAAATTTTTAACAAAAAGCTCGCCTGCTTTATAAAATGATAGCAAAGAGTTTATTTACTTAAAACATTACCAAACTTAATATGCCAACTAGAGAAGAAAGAGAAGTTCTTGCAGCAAAGCAAAGAATAGATAAGGCACTAAAAGAAACTGAGAAAAAAATAAAACTGGACGATGATTTTTGGAAAGCTTTTAAAGGCCGTGTAAGAATAGTTTTGGAAACAAAGCCAGAGGAAAAATTTTCAGATGAGGAGTTTAGGGAGATTGAGCGCAATAGGGAGAAGAAAAAACTAGAGGTTGAAATCGGCGGGGTTGAAAAAAGGTTTGACTTTTCTGATTACACTGTACATGCTTTTTCCTCAAGAGGAGTTGCTGGAGCAGGAATTTTTCTTGTAGATGAATTGGTTGGCTATGTATTGTTTGATTCTGCAAGAAAAAAAGCAAAAGTCCGTGCAACAAAAAAGCTGCTCTCAGATGCCTCTGGAAATGTCCTTTTTAATTATCTTTCAGCTCTGTTTTCAAAAAATTTAGCGCAGATGCCAGAAGAAGTTGAAAAAGGAAGGCCTGCATTTGAAAAGCCGCTAAAACTTTCCAGGGCCGTTTCTGCATTTAGTTATTTGCTTGCAAACAAGAAAATTACAAGCGAAGAAATGCTAGAGCAGTATGTTACCAAACTTGCAGAGGAAATGGGGATTGATCCAATATCATGTTGTAATTATCTGTTAGTTGTGCTTACAGAGAAGGAGCAGAGAGCTGGGATTAGTAAGTTACAGCAAAGGCTTACTGCTGAGGCTAAAAATATACTTAAGTTTTGGGAGCAGACAAAGAATATTAAGGATACAGAGGAAAGGGTTAAGAAAACTTCAGAGCTTGCAGGGATTGATCCAATAACATGCTGTACGTATCTGTTAGTTGTGCTTACAAAGGAGCAGAGAGCTGGGATTAGTAAGTTACAGCAAAGGCTTATTGATAAAAAAAAGAGATTTCATAAATGCGGTACATTGGCGTACTATTATAGAGAAAGAAGACAATGGTATTGCCCAAGGTGTGAGGTATTTTATTAACAGAATAACATTTTATTTAGCTTTTGTTAGTAAATTCTTAACAAAAAGCTCGCCTGCTTTATAAGAGCTGCGCACAAAAGGTCCAGAGGCACAGTATAAAAATCCAAGCTCTTTTGCTTTTTCCTCGTAAAACTTGAATTGTTCAGGGGTTATAAATTCTGAAACTGGAAGATGCCAATCAGAAGGCCTTAGATATTGCCCGATTGTTAATATATCCACATTATTTGAACGCAAATCTTTCATTGTTTCAATAACTTCTTCCTCTTTTTCTCCGAAGCCAACAATTATTGAACTTTTTGTGAAAATTTTTGGATTTAATTCTTTAGCAGTGCGCAAAACTTTTAGGCTCTGCTCATAGTTTGCACGCCCATCTCTGGCATATTTTTGTAATCGTTTTACAGTTTCAATATTATGCGCAAAAACTGTTGGCTCTGCTTTAATTACAGTTTTTATACAATTAAAATCTCCGCGGAAATCAGGAACTAAAACCTCAACCAAAACATTTGGAGTGAATTTGCGCAGGGTTTCTATGCATTTTGCAAAATGTTCTGCTCCCTGGTCAGACAAATCATCCCTGTCAACAGAAGTTATAACAACATAATCCAAGCCGAATTCTTTTACAGCAATTGCAAGTTTTTTCGGCTCCAAATTATCCAGAGGCTCGCCCTTTGCTGCTGATCCAACTGCACAAAATCTGCATCCTCTTGTGCAAATTCCGCCCATTATCATAAAAGTTGCAGTCCTACCGCTCCAACATTCGCTCGTATTGGGACAATGAGCTTCCTGGCAAACAGTATGTAATTTTAATTTTGCAATTGTATCCTTAATTGAATTAAAACTCTCTGTATTTGGAGGCCTAATTTTCAGCCACTGGGGTTTTCCGAGATTGGAAATCATAAAATTAACTAATTTGCACGCGGTTTTATAGTTTACCCTAAATGAAGAAAAAATAAAGGGTGCCGTGCTCGGTAACAATACACGGCATGCCTAACCAGCACTTATTTTATGAGTTCAACTTTGTATAAATGTTTTTATCAGCCAATAAACTCACGCCAGTTTAAACTCTATAGTGCTTCTTAGAGTTAAAAAAATTTTAAATACCACGATTCCAGCTAGTTCTATAAAAATTAAAGAGGGTGCCAGAACTCGATAATTTATCTGGCAATTTGTCGTGACGGACAGATAATTGGTGTTCAAACTAATATATAAAATTTGCCGGTCAGGCAAAGCTGGTAAAATAAATGAAGCTTTGCTACCCGGCTCGCATAAGCTCGCCGGGGTGTCGGAACTCGGTAACGAGACCGGCTTATGACCGGTTTGGTCGTGACGGCCATTGTGGGTTCAAATGCGAAAGCTGAAAATCCCACCCCCGGCGCACACGACCTCTTTTCTTTATCAAGAGAAAAATCAAAGCTCGCCCTTTGCCCACTTTTTCAAAGTCTCATAGGACTGTGTTCCGTATAAAGCCTTGCCTTTTTTTTTATTATAATAAAAGGGGACAAAACCGCGCTGCTCTTTATCATACTGCTGCATCAGGGCAGCGTTTGCTGCATTGTGCCAAACCTCTAATCTTTGAACTTTTACTCCAAGCTCTTTTTCCAATTTTTCGAGCAGAGGCTCCATTTCTTTGCAAGGCATGCATTCTGTGCCATAGAAATCTAGTAAGTAAGATTCTTCGGTTTTCGGGATTCGGGATTCGGGATTCGGTTTATGGGTTTGTAGTTCCATAACTTAAAAAGCTAAAGCGATAATTGTATAAATAATTTTGGCTTAAGGTCTAACTTAGTAAAATGGCAAAACCGAATGTTCCTCTATCAAAGAAAATTACAGAATTATGTAAAGAAATTGAGAAAGAAGAAAAAATAAAAATACTCTTTGCTGTTGAAAATGGGAGCCGTGCTTGGAGAATGGAATCGGCAAACAGCGATTATGATGTGAGGTTTGTTTTTCATTATCCGCTGAAGGAGTATATTTCTTTATACAAGAAGATAGATGTGATTGAAAAATTTTATGACAAGGAAGGCAAACAGCACAAGGCAGAAGGATGCTTTATAGACATTGTGGGCTTTGATATTTTCAAATATCTTAGTTTGTTAATAAGTTCAAATCCAACGGCAATTGAATGGCTGAAAACAGATATTGTTTATTATGGAAAGCAAAACAAAGTATTTCAAAAATTTGCGTTTAATAACTTTAATCCAATAGCTTTATTCTACCACTATCAGAGCTTATGCAAGCAAAATTATACAAAATATATAAAATCAAAGAATGAGATAAGCTACAAAAAGTATTTATATGCACTGCGCGGATTGGTGAATGCAAAGTATGCAGTGGAATTTGATAAAATACCGCCAATTGATTTTACAGAAGCTGTCAAACAGACAAAAATTCTGAGCAATGCTGTACGCGAAAAGTGTCTTGAAATTATTAACCTAAAAAAAGGCGGTAAAGAAAAGGATATAATAGAAAACATTCCGCTAATCGATAGTTATATTGAATCGTTTTTGCGCGAGGAGTTTAAGAAAGTAAGAAAAGTTAATAAAGTCGCGATTGAAAAATTAAATAAAGAGTTGCAAAAAATTATTCTAAAAAAATAAAATGAAAAAAGTAGAGACACCATCCGAGTTTAAACTGATTACCTCAAAACTTAATTATTATGAGAGGAGCATAGCATGCCCCATAGAACTGAAGGCAGGAAATAGTGTTATTTATAAAGATACAACAGAAGCTATAGAAACTCTTTTGCGCTTTCTTAAATCCAGGGAATCATTGGAATCCTCAGGGAAATATGGCACCGCTGATAATATTGAAAGCCAAGTTTTAATCACTTGCAGCTGCGGTATTTGGGAGTGCGGTGGCTTTGCCTCAACAATTGAATCAAAAAATGATTCTTTATTATTTAATTCGAGAAAGGGGACGTTGGGAGCAAAGGAATACACCAGTTCTATACCGAATTTTATCGTAACAAGAAGCTCTTATTATAGAGAAATTGATAATTTTGAGAAAAAATTAGTAAATTTTGTTAGAGGACTTTCGCCTCCTGAAGTTATAGAGATAGTAAAAATGATAAAAAAGTGTATACCCTATGTGAAATTGGGCAATGAAGAAAGTGAGCGATTACTAGCTGTATTTAATAAGTTATAACTACGAATTCTTCTGCAGTTATCACAGGGTATTTATAAAGCAAAAAATGCCAATATTTCTTATGGCTCTTGAAGATTTAGATAGAGTTGATATTATTGCAAGAAAGAAAAACAAAATCTATCTTATTATTGTTGATACAGGACTTACTACTGACCCAAAAAAGAGGTACGAGCTTTTAGTTGCAAAATTGCGTAATTATGTGAATTATGCAATAAGCCGCGAATTCAAAAAGAAATTTCCAGAGACTAAACTAAAAGATGTTATAATAGAAGTTGTTTGGCATGAGGACCCTCCAACTAAGGAAATGAAAGAACTGAAAACAGTTGCACCTGCTAACAACCCGAAGAATGCCATTCCTGTAAAATTTAGAGAATTTAAACCAACAGAAAAAAAAGAAAAACCCAAGGATAATAAAAATACCCTCATCTTAGCATTACTTTTAGCCTTTGTAGTTATTATTTTCTCCGGCGTATTTATATTTTTTATCGTAGGTGCTTTCTACCCAAGCGGAAATATTCCTCCAATAGCAGGCCGAGAAGTGCCATCAGACTTAAGAATATTCGTAATAGGAGGAAGAGAGCAAACAGCCCGGGGAGAGTTGAGATATGTTGGAACAAATGAGGAGATGATGGTTTATGAAAACGGAAAAATAGAATGGATTTCTAGGAAGAGTATTCCAATTAAAGCATATGGAATGACTGCGCAAACTATTAATGCCAGAATATATGTTTTTGGTGGCGGAAATGAAGAAGGCGCGCTTAATACAGTTTATGAATTTAATCCAGCGACGGATAAATGGACAGAAAAATCTCCAATGCCAATAGCAAGAATGTGGGCAGCCTCTGCTGTTGCTTATGGCAAAATATATGTAATAGGCGGAGATGATGGCAAAGGAAATGTTCTCTCTGTTGTTGAGGTTTACGATCCTGAAACAGATAGTTGGAGCAGGGCTGCAGATATGCCAACTGCAAGGACAAGATTGGCTGCTGTTACGCATAATGAAAAGATATATGCCATAGGTGGTGCAATAGCTAAGGGATCTACAGATAGGGTAGAGGCTTATTATCCTTATA
>JBBIPJ010000024.1:2671-8235 GCA_037442905.1 archaeon | reverse complement strand
TAACCAATAACAATTATGAGCAAAACCGCAACTCCAAGCAATGCATAGGTGTAAGTTTTTTTCCTTCCGTGCTTTGTGTCCAAATGTTGTTCCAGAGCTTCCTTTGAATTAAATTCCTTTTCACACTTTTCGCATTTGAAATCCATGGCAATATATTTAAATTATAATTTATTAACGCACAGTATGAAGCCAAGATATATAATTTTATCCTCTTTGTTCGCGTTTTTAAGTTCGCTCGCTGTTGTTTTTGCACACGAGCTTGAGCAGTCAACATGGCAGAGGATTGGGATTCCTGACCCCTATCAAATTTTAAGCTACTCTGCAGCAATTATGATTATTGCTCTTGTTCTGGCAGCTTTTTTAAAAAATGAAATGAGCAAAAATTTGCAGAAAATTGCTTACTTTGCTATTGCAATTCCTGTTATAATTGGAACTTTGTATCTTGGCTGGGCAACAATTGAACTAAACCAGAAATCATGGAGCCATGGGCCAGTACACTGGCATGCTGATTTTGAAATCTGGGTTTGCGGGGAGCAGATAGATATTGTTAATCCCACAGGATTAAGAAATTTTGTAGGCGAGGAAGCTATTCATGAGCATGGAGATAATAGAATTCATATTGAAGGAGTTATTTTTGACAGAGAGGATGCAACATTGCACGAATTTTTTGAAGCTTTGGGCGGAGAGTTTACTGAGAGTACTTTATCTGTGCCAACTGAGCATGGAATGGAAACATGGAAAAACAGAGATTCTTGCAATGGAATTCCAGGAGTTTGGTACACTTTTATAAACAATGGATATGCTCCGAGTAAAGAGGCGGTTGATTATGTAATTTCCCCATGGCAAACTGTTCCCCCAGGGGATACGATTAAATTTGTATTTTCAGAAAAAAATTTAGAAGAGATAAATCCAAAAATCGGAGCTCCACCTTAAATGACAGTAGCAGCATCAATTCCTAAAATTGGAACTGTTTTAATAACAGCAGCGGTTGATTCAATCAATCCATGCGCAATTGGAGTTTTAATTTTGTTGATTTCAATAATTGTTGCAACAAAAGCAAGCACAGGAAAGCTTTTAAAATTTGGAATCGGGTATATAGCAGCTGTTTTTATGACTTATTTACTTGCAGGTTTGGGATTGCTCCTTGTTTTAACAAACATTCCGCTTTACATTTCTGAATATATTGCAATAATTGTTGGAACAGCAATTGTTTTTGCAGGCTTAATTGAGATAAAGGATTTTTTCTGGTATGGCTATGGGTTTTCACTTTCCATAAGTCCTGAAATGGCAAAAAGGCTGCACGATTACACGCAGAATATTACTTTCCCCGGAGTTTTATTTTTAGGAGCGTTCGCAGCAGGGGTTGAGCTTCCATGCACAGGCGCTCCTTATCTCGCAATAATTGCTTTTCTCTCAATTCAATTTGATATAACAGCGTTTCTGCTTCTCTTATTGTACAATTTTGTTTTTGTACTTCCCTTAATTGTAATTCTTGGACTTGCTGCAGGCGGAATGAAAATACATATCCTGAAAAAATGGAAGCAAAAAAACCGCGCTTATATGAGGCTGGCAACAGGCGTGCTTTTAATATTCCTTGGCTGGCTATTAATTTTAATAGCAAATGGAACAATTAGTCTGATATGAAAAAGAAAACAAAGTATTTTTTAGTAAAGAGAAAGGGGCACATTGAAGCCTATGATGAGCGCAAAGTTTATGGAAGCGCGTATGGGGCTTGCATGACAGTTGGGATGGGAGAGCATGAATGTGAACTTGTGGCAAAACACGTTTCAGGAAAAGTCACAAGTTCAGTCAAGCAGAAAAAAATAAAAACAACAGCGCAGATTGCAAAAAAAGTTGCTGCTGAATTGCGAAAAAAGAACAAAGACGCTGCTTTTATGTACGAGACTCACAGGGATATTAGCTAAGAAAAATCGCCTCTGGAAATCCCTTAAAGTCAGAATCGCCTGTTAAAATCTTAGCATTAAGTTTTTTTGCTGCAGCTAGTAAAATAATATCTATTAAACTAATATCCGGACTTTTAATTCTTGCTCCTTGGTACAATTTACCGGCTTGAATTGCCATCTCAAAATTCACATCCTTAACATTAAAGAGAAAAGATTCAACTACTTCTTCATAAGGCAAGTTGTTTTTTTCACAAAATGCTGTGAATTCTGCTATATTAGTAGTTAGGATAAAAAATTCCTCATTTTTTATTTTGTTGATAACCTTTTTCCCAATATCTGTTTTCAAAAGTAATTCCACAACAGCAAAAGTATCAAGCAGTATCATTAGAATTTATGCTCTTTTCCAATATGCTGGAACTTTGGGACTTTTCTGCCCTTCCATATGCCAAATAATTGCTCTGGTTTTTTAACTGGTTTAAGGATTAATCTGCCCTGCTGCTCCTTAATAACAAACCTATCTGTATGGAACTTTTCCCTAAACTCTATTGGAATCAAAATCCTTCCCTTACTATCCGCCACTACAAATTCTTTGTCCATATTTTTCCCACTTTTTAAATAAGTGGGACTTAGTATATAAAGCTTTTGGTGGGAATTAATAACTGTAAAATTGGTTATAACGAACTAATCCCTACTTATAAAATCAGCTACTTTGCTCTAACAATACTCACAAACCATCCCTGCCCGGTGGAGATGGGATTTTTTCTTTGCTGAAGATTTTTTAGAACGCCTCTTCATTTTAGTTGTTTTCCTTTTTGCGCTTTAAAATTCTTGACTTTACAATATACCCTTTTGTTGTTAAAACAAGCCCTTTAACATTATCATATCTTGCCCTGTATGCGCCCAAATACTCTGATGTTTTAACCAATCCCAAGTCAATCAAACGATTTACAGCCTTGTAAGTATTAGCCCATGTATGCCTTAAATTCTTTGCAAGAATGGATGTGTAATAAATATTTTCAGAATCCATTGCTCTAAGAACAGATAGCATTAACTGCGTGCCATTCTTATCTAACTCATTCACAAGCTTTCGAATATCTTTTCTCTTTATTTTCATTTCAAGTGCCCGCGAGTTATATTGAGAAGTAATAATGGATGATTTATAAATATTTCTATGGCTTTAACGTACATTGTAGCTATAGACTTTGCTCAGATGGCTCTATAAACCCGAGCTTTAATTTTGCCTCCCGGCTCATCCTTGCAGGAGTCCATGGAGGGTCCCACTGAATAGTTACTTTGCAGCTATTAACCCCTGGCAATGTTTTTACTTTTTCCTCAATTTCTGAGCTTATAGTTGCATGCATTGGGCAGCCAACTGCTGTTAGAGTCATATTTATTGCAACATCACTATCCTGAGAAATCTCAATGGCATAAATCAATCCCAGGTCAACTATGTTTACTGGGATTTCAGGATCATATACTGTTTTCAATATTTCCAAGACTTGTTCTTTTGCTACCATAGGCATTTTATCGTATTTTTTCTTATAAATAGTTAATCTATTTCTTCTTTGGGTGAAGCGGCGCAAGGACAATATTCACAAGTTTTTCGCAAACTGCATAAAGCCTGTCTATTTCATCAGCGGTTAAGTACTCTGCCAATCTGAGCCTTGCCCTGCTTCCGATTGTCTCGGCTGTTACGCCTGGAATAGCGCAGTAGCCTGATATCTTCAAATAATAGACTATTATCCACTGCACTGGCCGCAAAGGAGCATGGTACCTTCGCAAAATATCATGAAAGTGCAAAAATTCCTTCACAGTGCCTATGTTTTTTCTTTTAAAAATTCCAGCCTTTCTGAGCAATTTCCTGCTGCTTACAAATGAAACATAAGAGGGTCTGAGCCTAAATCTCACAGTATAATTGTTAAAAACAAGCTGCAAAATTCTGAGCAACCTTTTTTTCTCTCCTAAGGATAGATTAGTACTCGACTCCCCATCTGCCATATACCCCTTTATCTATTGGATGCTTTATCTTTTTTACCTCGCTCACATAATCAGCCAGTTTTAAAATTTCCTCGTGCGCGCCTCTTCCAGTTATAATTAATTCTGTTTTCGGGCTTTTGTTTTTAATTAATTCAATTAATTCTTTTGGCTGGACAAAAGCATAGCTCACTGCAACATTTGCCTCGTCTAAAATTATCAAGTCATATTCCCCGCTTTTTACAATTTCCTTTGCAAAATTAATTGCTTCCCTGCATGCGCGCGCTGCATCCTCATCATTCAAAAAACAATCCCTGCAACTCCCACACTCAAACGGAGTATCAAGCCTTTCATCCAGATATGTGCAGTTTTTCCCGAACTGCTTCCACAAAATATTCGGAAATTTCTGCGCAGCCATGTACTCTCCTATGTATGAGCCGCCTTTTAAAAACTGAATAACTGCAACTTTTAAATTATGCCCTGCTGCTCTGAAAGCAATTCCCAAGGAAGTTGTTGTTTTTCCTTTTCCATCTCCTGTGATAACATGAATAAGTCCCAAATCACTTTTCAAATAGAACACCTTCTCCCAAGAAGGAAATTTAGTAATCAAAGTGGGTTAATAAGTTTTGTTGTTATAGAAAAAAGAAAAATTTCCCTTTTAGTCATCGAAAAACGAGATGTGCCTTCTAATAATTATCTTTGCCTGCTTGTTTCTCTCCTTGACTATCTTTTTTATTATTCTGTAAATACTATCTAAAGATTCGTGGCTTTTAATTAAAACATCGCCAACCTTTACTTCGTTTTCCTTTAGCTTCCTTCTCATTGAAAATTAGCGTGCCTCATATTTTAATCAGCACATATTTCGCGAGTCTTTCAGAAAAATATGAAAGTTACACTTAAATATGCCTTTCTATTGCGGCTTTTTTTCTTTTTTCAAGTAATTCTCTAGCTGCTTCTCAACAATTTTAGACATTTCTTTTTTGTGTCTTTTCCTGAATTTCTCCATAACAGCACGCCGTATTGTAAATGCCACAACCTCTTTTTGAAAAGGGAGCTTTCTGGTGCGGTCGTATTCTTCCAGAGCAGTTATTCCGCCTTCTCTTCTGCTTTCCTCTATCAGCTTTTTAATTTCCTGTAAGCGCATATTTTATCCTCCTCTCAATTGCTTTTAGATCATTAATGTTTTCCTTTGAAACTTCAATTATTTCTTTAACGAGTCTTTTTGTATTTACAAGATATTTTTTTTCCTTGGCATAAACTCTTGTTATTATCTCGACAGTTCTCTTATTCGCATCGTCAAATGGATGGCCTATTAGTATTGCCCTCCAAAGCAAAGCCAATTTTCTGCGGTCTGATTTTCCCTCAGCTGCTGTAAAGGCAAATTCAAGACTGCTGTCCGCGCGCAAATGCCCGCCTAAATTATGATTTATTTCTATTACCTCTTCTTTACTAAGGACGAATTTCATATATATATTTTTCGGCTTATCATATATAAGCCTTTCTATATGATTTTTGGCTTGTGCTGGTTAGAAAAAATCTAAAAAAGTTAGATTTATATAGTAGAAAGTTTAACTGATATAAAGGTGATAAAAATATGGAAGAAATTAAAATGTCAACAAAGGGCATCGTGGTAATCCCAAAAGAGGTAAGGGATGCGCACGACTTGAAAAAAGGCAGCAGATTTGT
>JBBIPJ010000024.1:0-2638 GCA_037442905.1 archaeon | reverse complement strand
CCTGGTGCCAATTCCAAAGGATCCTTTAATGGCACTGAAAGGAATTGCGAAAAACGAAAAAGGTATGCGTAGGCGCCTTAAGGAGCTGCGAGAGGAATGGGACAAAAACTTAGAGCGATAATTGATACGCACTCCTTAGTCGATTTTGCAAAATCAGAGGGCAGCTACAACGAAGTAGAGATTATAATGAACGAACTAAAAGTTGGAAATATTGAAATCGGAATATCAAACATTACTATAGCCGAATTAAGTTACATAATAGAAAACGTGGAAACACTGAATTGCCTTCTGGCGGATATAAAAGCAAGCCCAATATTTAAAGTACCATTAACAGAGAAGATGGCAACAGCAGGGGGGGAACTGAAAAAGAAATATAGAATCTCAATTGCTGATGCAATAATTGCCTCAAGCGCAATACTTAGCGATTCAGATTATGTTATTAGCAGTGATCCAGATATGAAAAAGATAACTGAAATAAAAGTTGCAAGCCCGAAGGAATTTTTGAAGGAGACAAAGAAATGAAAGTTAAGGAAATTTTTGGCAAGATGAAGGGCTGGAAAAACCTACTAAAAAGATTATGCGTGAAGTAGACAAAGATTTAAATTCAAAATAATTTTTCCACAGCGCCGCCTGTGATGAAAGGGCAAAGTAAAGCTAATTTTAAAACAACACGACGTAATTAAAAATTTAAATCATTCTTCAAGCATTTTTCTCACTTCTTCCTTTGAGATGTTTAAGTATATGCATTCTTTTCCTTTATAATACGCCACAATTCTCTCTTTTGCTAGTTGCTCTATGACATCATTCACATAACCAGAAAGATGTTTTGCTATTCCATCAGCAACATCATGGACGTTCATATAAGAGCTTGTGCTCCATTTATTGCGTCTAGCCAGTTTTCTTACTATGTGCTTTCTTATTTTTTTCTCATCTCCCAGGTCTAATTTTTTCATCTGTTTATTTATTGTACATAAATAGTAAATTATATATACTTTTCTGTATAGTAGATAAACAATCTATGAACGAAAAAACAATATTTCAAAAAATATTCGGCGACAGTCCGCTGATAAAAATAATTGACTTTTTCCTCGACAACCAGGAGTGGGATTACACAAAAATACAAATTGCAAAAAGCACAAAAGTATCAAGGGTGACATTAGACTACATTCTTGAAAAACTATTGAAAATAGGGTTTCTAAAATCAACCAGGACAGTGGGGAATTCAACCTTCTATCAAATAAACATGGAAAACATTGTAGCCCAAAATCTGATTCAATTAGACTTAAACATAAGCCTTAATCAATTGCCGCAGGTGAAGACAGCAAAAAAAAAAGCAAGTACTAGCTTGAAATTATAGGTTGACATATTTTCTTCGCTCCGTGCAACCGGGAATTTTTTTCACAACGTGCGTGTTTGTTAATTTTCGCCGCCTGGGGTTTGAAAATTTTTGTTGGTGGAAAGGGATTTAAAAGGGAAAGGGGGATATAGAGGTAGACGGAGAAATGGCTAAACAATTTATTAGTGATCTTAAAGTAGGTGATAAGATAGATAGTTACTTTTCTGTAAAATATAAGCGCCCAATAGAGATGTATACAAAGGGATTTAGATTTAGAGCAGGACTTGCTGATAAAACAGGTGAAGTAGAACTAAATTATTGGGGCGATAAAAATAAGGAATCTATACAAAATATCTACAAAAATTTTGATGAAGGCGATGTTATCTCTGTGCGTGGAATAGTTGGTGAATTCAGGGATAATTTAAAGATAGATGTAAATTTAGAAAGTGGTTATTTAAAAAAATTAGAAAGTAATGAATATGACATAGAGACGCTTTTAGGAAAAACTAATCAAGATACAAATTCCATGTTGAATTACATATTTGATATAATAAAATCAATGCAAAATCAATATCTGAAAAAATTGCTCCAATCATTTTTCGAAGACAAAGAATTCGTTGAAGAATTTAAAAAAATTCCAGCTTCAATGTATATGCATCATGCTTGCGTTGGAGGCTTGCTTGAACATACATGGGGGGTAGTGCAAATATGTGAAATTATAGCAAAAATACACCCGAGCCTTGACAAAGATTTAATGTATGCGGGGGCAATTTTGCATGATGTTGGTAAAATCTCAGAATTTCATGTATCTACGCATATTAAAGTAACTGAAAGAGGGATGCTCCGTAGCCACATATCAATAGGAGAGGAGATGCTATTAGAAAAAATAAAACTAATAGACAATTTTCCTGCACAGCTTAAATCAAAATTATTGCACATAATGATAAGCCATCATGGCGAGAAAGAATATGGTGCAGTAAAAGAACCACAGTTCCCTGAAGCAGCTACAGTATATCTTGCCGATTATTTGGACTCGAGAATTACGCAATACATAAGAATAAAGAAAGATGCGAAAACAGAGGACTTCCGCACTTATAGCAAATATTTAGGGGAAATTTATTTGAAGTAATATTTTATTTTTATATAAATTGTTGCCGGGGGTTTGAAAAGTTTTGGATGGGGAAAGGGATTTAAATATAGCTATGTTGTATAACTGAGTGGGATAAATACGATGAATACATGGACTAAGAAAAGCATAAAATTAGCTAATTCGCAAGGATATTTGGACAAACTATATGAAGT
>JBBIPJ010000023.1:0-8312 GCA_037442905.1 archaeon | reverse complement strand
ATATAGCGTTCAACTGTTTTGTCCCAAGTTTCTCTTGTAACTCCAGCGGTCATGATCTCACCTCAATTTTTTGTGATTTTAGCCAATATAAAAGCTAAATTAACAGTTTCGCATACTAATAACTTAAATATAAAGGTTATTGTGCCCAAAAAATAGATAAAAACAGCACTTTTAACAACTTTTATGGAATCAAACAAAGACTTAATTCTCAAGCATACTCTAGCCAACGCTTTCTCCCATCAAGGAAAAGCAAATGAGGGCGCAGTATTGGGCAAGCTCATAGCCGAAAGCCCAAAGCTCAAAACCGATATTGAAAATTTGCGGAAAGAAATTAAAAAAGTTGTTTCTGAAGTAAACAAATTACCCCTTTCTGCCCAAGAAAAAAAACTTAAAAAAATCTGGCCTGAATTTTTCACGCAGGAGAAAAAAGAAGAAACTAAAGAATTGCCTGAATTAAAAAACGCAGTTAAAGGAAAAGTTGTCCTCAGACTTCCACCGGAGCCAAATGGCTATATCCATATTGGCCATGCAATTTCCTTTTTCTTTAATTACTATTATGCACAAAAATACGGCGGAAAATTAATTTTGCGCTTTGAGGATACGAATCCTGAGAATGAGGAGCTTGAATATTACACTGCGATCAAAGAAGATATTGATTGGCTTGGAATTAAGTATGACGACGTAAAAAACAACTCAGATGATATGAAAATTTTCTATGATTCTGCTGAAAAATTAATCAAGAGCGGAGATGCGTATGTTTGTACTTGCGCTGTTGATGATTTAAGAAGAATGCGTTTTGAAGGAATTGAATGCGAACACAGAGAATATTTGCCTGATGAAAATCTCAAATTATGGAAAAAAATGCGCTCAGAATTTGCAGAGGGCTATGCAATTTTGCGTTTGAAAGGAGATATGAAAGCTGAAAATACAGTAATGCGCGACCCCTCAATTTTTAGAATTGTCAAAGCCCTGCATCCTATTCAAAAAGATAAATACAGAGTTTGGCCCCTGTATGATTTTGCAAATGCTGTTGAGGATGCTATATGTGGAGTAACTCATGTTCTGCGCTCTGCGGAATTTATGCAAAGAGATGAATTGCAAAATAAAATCCGCGAATTACTCGGATATAAAAATCCTGTAATAATTTCCTACTCACGAATAAACTTTAGCGGAAGCCCAACTTCCAAGAGAAAACTTTTGGAGCTAATGGACAAAAAAATAATTCAGAGCTGGGATGACCCAAGATTAGTTACAGTAAGAGCTTTAAGAAGGCGCGGATTTTTGCAAGGGGCAATCTATAATATGGCCTTGAATGTCCGCATGACTCTTTCAAGCACAACAATTGATTGGGATATGCTTGCTTCTGAAAACAGAAAACTTTTGGACAAAATTTCAAACAGATATTTCTTTGTGCCGGAGCCTATTAAAGTGGAAGTAAAAAATGCGCCCACAAGGGTTATTTTTATGAAATTGCATCCAGATTTTCCAGAGCGCGGGGAGAGGAAGCAAAAAGTTTTGGGAACTTTTTTTGTCCCGCGGGATGATGTTGAAAAATTAAATACAGGGGATGTTTTCAGATTTAAGGATGCTTATAATGTAAAAATTGATGCAATGGATTCAAAAGTTGTTCATGCAACTTTTGCAGGGAAAGATGTTGTTGAAAATATTCCTAAGATTCAATGGGTTACTCCGAATAACATTCCTGCTGAAATTAAAATTCCAGGGATGCTTGTTGATAAGGATGAAAATCCCCTGCCCCACTCAATGAAACTTGTTCTGGGATTCTGCGAGGAGGACTGCAAAAATATTAAAAGCGGAGAGGTTGTTCAGTTTGAAAGGTTTGGATTTGTAAAAATTGAAAAAGTTTCTTCTGAAAAAATTGAAGGGATTTTGGCGCATAAGTAAATGGCTTGTAGCTAGTAGCTTGCAGCTTGTAGCCTATAATTTTGCTACCAGCTACTAGCTATAAGCTACTAGCCGTTGTCTAAAATGGCAAATTTATTTCAGCAACTCAAGAAATCATTTGAATCAAAGCACAAAAGCTGTCCCAGCTGCGGCGCGAAAATTTCAAAAACTGCGCGAATCTGCCCGGAGTGCGGGCAAAATTTTGTTTATCATGTTGCTGAGCCAAAAACATGGCAATTTTCCCTTAACACAGAAAACTGTTGCTCAATAATTTTGCTGGTTTTAATTGCTCTTGCGTTTCTTTATATTACTTTTCCATTTGTAAAAACAATTTTTTTGATAATAGGAGTTGTTGTTGCTGTTATAATTTTAGCAATCTTGATAATTTTTGCAGGATTGGTTTACAGAATTAGAAAAATGTTTAAATTTTAATTTATTTATGCGGCTCAATTATAACTTTCAAAGAATTGTGCGGATGTGCGGTTAACTGAAACCCTTTTTGCACATCTTTCAGTGGAAATCTGTGCGTAATCATATCTTTTACATTTACTTTTTTTGTTCTGATTAAATCAATTGCTTTTTTCAAATCATCTTTTGCGGCTGCGTATGAACTTAGTATTTTTACCCCTTTTTTCCAAATTTCATTCATGTCCAAATTTAAATTTACTCCCGGATCTGCGGGCGCATAAAACAAAATTGTTCCGCCGTTTGAAACCGAATTTATCGCTTGCTCATACGCACTCTGATTTGCAGCGCAAACAATTACAACATCCGCAAGTTTTCCATTATTCATAGAGCGAATTTTTTCAGATACATTGTAATTTGCATTAATCGGAATGGCCCCAAATTTTTTTGCAGAGTTTAAGTGATGTTCGCTTCTTGCAGTCCCGAAAATTTTTGCAACGCCGTTTGCTTTAGCAACTTGTATGTGCAGAATTCCTGAAACCCCTGTTCCAATTACTAAAACAGAGTCGCCTTTTTTTATTCCAATTTTTTTCTGAGCGCGCACAACACAGCCCAAAGGCTCAATAAAACTTCCCTCCTCAAAAGAAATTTCTTTTGGAAGTTTGAAAATTCCATAATTCTGAATATTTATTTTTGGCAATCTCAAATACTGAGAAAATCCGCCTGGGTAATATTTTGTTGTGTGCAAAAGATTGCAATTTGTTTCTTCTCCGCGCCTGCAGTGATGGCATTTGTAACAGGGGACATGGTGTGTTACAAAAACTCTGTCGCCTTTTTTAAATCCCTTTATACCTCTTCCAATTTTTTCAACAGTTCCTGTTGTCTCATGCCCCAAAACTAACGGAGCTTTTTTTATTCTGTACCACTCCATCACATCACTTCCGCAGACTCCGCTTGCAATAACTTTTATTAAAATTTCGCCCTCTGAGATTTCAGGAACTGGCATCTCCTCCAATCTTACATCATTGTTGTTGTAATACATTGCTACTTTCATTCTTTTTCCCCAATAATTACACATAAGGCTGCGAGATTAACATTGCCAGTATGGAGCTTCAAAATTTTCCATTTCCCCTTGTCTAATTTTACCTCTAAAAAATATCCTCTTCGCCCAAGTTCAAAAAGCTGCAAAAAATACTTTCTTATTATATCTGGGGTGTAATTCATTCTGTTGAAATAGCTGTGTCGCTTTTTCTTATGCTCTTTTACATACTCAGAACGCGGATTTAAAACCAGTATCACAATTTTTCCGCCCCTTCTAAGAACTCTGTAAATTTCTTTTATTGCTCCTGGTAATTTTTGCCCTGTTTCAAAAAATTCAAGAGTGGCAACTGAAAAAACAGCATCAAAGCTGTTGTCCGGAAATTCCAATCTTGCAGCATCCATTAGAATAAAAGTTTTATTTTTCTGCCCGCTGTTGCGCCTTCTTGCCTCATCCAAAAAAAGTTCTGAGCTGTCAATTCCTGTTATTTCAAATTCGGGCAAATTTTCCTCAATGCTCCCTATTCCGTAGCCAATGTCCAAAATTTTCTCATAGCCACTTCGCTCTTCTTTTACCTGTTTTAGATTTTCTCTAAGAAAATCTGCCTCTGCTTTCATAACTTTTTTTCCAAATTCAGAGTCGCAGAATTCTATGAAATTTTGCAAATCTTCTTGTTCGCTCATTTTTTGTAAATTTTCTCAACCCACCACTTTCTAATAAAAGGAAGAGTTAAAGTTGAAATCACATATGCGCCTGCTGGAATTAAAGCATTCAGCCAGTAATTTTCAGCTTTAATCAACCACAAAAACCAGACAAAAATAAAATAAGTTGCAGCTGCAATCATCCCACGCCTTGTTTTTGAGGTTTCCCAGGCTTTGTCAGCTTCTACTTTTAAGTTTCTGGCTTTAATAGCTGCAATTTCTTTTTCAAGATTTTTTTTCATTTAAGAAAATCTACTTTTTACTTTCTTTCTCAAAAATCTCATACGCTTCCTTTGCATCCGCGCCTTCATGAACAATTGCACGCACAGCCTTAATCATTGCAACAGGATTATCTGATTGCCAGATATTTCGCCCCATATCAACTCCTTTTGCGCCGGCTTGTATAGCATTATAACTCATTTCAAGCGCCTCTTTCTCAGGGATTTTTTTGCCGCCTGCAATTACAACCGGCACAGGGCAGCCCTCAACAACTTTTTCAAATCCAGGATTGCAGTAATAAGTTTTAACATAATGCGCCCCATACTCAGCAGCGATTCTGCACGCTAATCCCAAATATCTAGAATCTCGTTCCATTTCTTTTCCAACAGCAGTGATTGCAAGAACAGGCATTCCATATTCCTCTGCCTCATTTACAAGATGCCCAAGATTAACAAGAGTTTGTTTTTCATTTGGAGCTCCAACAAAAATTGACATTCCGACTCCTGCCGCATTTAATCGCACAGCTTCTTTTATAGAAGTTGTGATTTCCTCGTTTGAAAGTTCAGATAAAATGCTCGGTCCACCTGAAACTCTAAGCACAACAGGAACATCAGCAACAGCATCAACGCAATTTCTCAGAGTGCCGCGGGTTAGCATTAAAGAATCTGCATGTGGAATTAAAGGAGTTATAGTTTTGCGCGGATTTTCCAATCTTGTAGTTGGGCCCTGGAAATATCCGTGGTCAACAGCAAGCATTACAGTCTTCCCAGTATTTGGCTTGAATACTCTTGATAAACGATTTTGCATTCCCCAGTCCATCAGCCTATCTCCGTTAACGCGCTGTATAATAGGCTGGCGCTTACACAAAGGGTAGGTTTGTTAGCTAACCACGCTGGATAATTATCCAGCCTACCCTTTGTGATCAAGGGGTTCATCCTTTCGAGCTTGTTAGAACCCCTTATACTTCTACTTCTGCAAATGCCAGCCTTGATTTTGTTTTTCTCCTTACTTCTTTTAATCTCTCACTTTATAAGCCTTTCTTGTAAATATTTATATAATCGTAATTTCTATTCTGCCCGCATGGAAATCCACACTGCAATAGACAAATTTGAGGAATTAAGGACTTTTATCGAGTCCAAAAAAGAAGAACTGCACGGAAAAGAAATAAGGATAAAGGTAATGGCAGACAGCAATATTGTTGCAAATGAAGAAGGTTTTTTTATAAATCCGGACAAGATACAAAAAGTGCAGTTTGCCAATACTGACAATGAAATAAATCTTTATTTGTTCAGAAATTCAAACCCAGAGGAAGTGCCTGCAAACGCAAAAGTTTCCTTTAATGTGACAAAAGAGCTCTGGAAAGAAATGCGCCCCAAGTTTATAATTAGCTATTCTTGAAATTTGTTATTGCTAGATGCTCGACGCTTCACAAAGGGTAGCTTCAATTGGTCAAATACTTCACTTGATAAGCAACTACCCTCTGTGTTGACGCCTAGGCGTCCAGCTTCAAGCTTCTAGCCTCCAGCCTTAATTTACTTCACAGAATTAATCCAAATCGTCCTTGCTAACTAATAATACTAAGTCGCTTAATTCTTTTTCCCAGTATTTTTTCGCATTTTTTGCAAACCCGCTCATGCTAATTATTATAACAGGAGTTCTTCTTGAAACCGCTTCCATTCCTATTGAAGAAATCTCATCCTGCGAAATTGGTTTTTTTCCAGAGTCAAGAATTCTTACCATATATGTTTGCTTTCCAAGCGGAGTTGGGACTTTTACTTCAAGCTCAACCTGTTTTCCAGCTTTTAAAATTTTCTCGCTCTCAATATCTATGTTATTTTTTTCAAGCCAGTGATAAATAATATTTCTGAAATCATTTATTGGAGCAGCCTCTGCTTCCTTAATTTTTTCCTCAACTGTTTTTCTTTTTCTTCCACGCTTTTTCTCAATTTTTGCAGGAATCGGCTTTACAGCTTTTTCAACTTTTTGAACTGCTTGAAGTTGCTCAATTATTTTCTGATCCTGAGTTTTTGCCTCGGAAGCATAGCTTCCTTGCATTCCCTTTGCAACTCCGCCTCCAAATCTTGCACTTATTTTTTTCATTGCAATCTCTCTTGCCTTGCTCTCATGCATATCAGGAGTGTACCAGCATCTCAAAGGTGTTCCTCTGAAATCCAAAACAAACCCTCCTACTAAATCCTCTAAATTTGAAAGCACTGCAGCCTCTTCTGGGCGGACTTCAAATTCACCAACAACATTTTCTTTCATTAATTTCTGCAAAAGCTCCTTGTCCTGTGGAGTTAGTATATCAGCAATTTTTTTCTGCAATACAGGCAGTTGATCTGGATAAAAATAATATTTCATACTTCCTGTTTTTCTTTTTGAGCGCATCAATTTGTTCTGGCTAACAGCGTCAACAAGAACAGCGGTTACAATAATTGAATTTGCACCCAATCTTTGAGCTATGTCCACTGGGGTTGATGGACCATATCTTCTAATATAGTTTAAAATCTCCTCGTCAAGCCTTGCCATCTCAAATAATCTTAGTGTAATTAACTATATATTTTAACTTTTTTAATCTTATCTTATGAAATTCAGCCTTGCAGAGGAGCTGCGCAGAAAGTTAGCACATTTTTTCGGCTTAGCTTGGGTTTTGGTTTCTTATTATGTAACTCTAAAACAAACAATTTTAATTTTGGGAATATTTTTCTTTTTTGCTTTAATAAACGCCTCCTTGCATAAATATTTAATTCGCATTCCTTTACTTGGAAATTTTGTTGATTTTTTGCATTCAATGTCTAGAGCAGAGGAAAGACAGGCGAAAATTTATTATGGAGCAGTTTATTTTTTTGGGAGTCTGATTGTTATTCTCTACGCAACCCAGTCTTTGCCTATTTTCAGGGGCGCAGCAATTGTTTTAATTATCGGAGACGCTTTTTCTGCAATAATAGGAAAAGCTTTTGGGAAAACAGAGCTTCCTTACAATCCTTTCAAAAGTGTAGAAGGAACAATAGCAGGATTTATTGCAGCAAGCATTGCAGCCTCATTTGTTTTGCCAATTCCGCTTGCAATTTTTGCAGCTTTAATTGGAATGTTTGTTGAGTCAATTCCATGGGATTTAAATGATAACTTAACAATTCCTCTTGGAGTTGGGTTTTTCCTCTGGATAATAACTGCTTTATAAAAATGCTCTCACGAGCATTTTCTCACTGGCGTTCAAAAATGGTAACCGGATCTGAAATGGATGAGCCGCTTTTTGAAAAAAGCTTTAGATGGGTTTCTGTTAAACTTGCAATAATTATTTCATTTGTTTTTGTTCTGCAATTGATTTATCCACCGCTCACAAAAATTTTTTCAGAGATTCCTTCACGAGTTTTGTTTGAGCCCTGGAGAATTATAACGCATATTTTTTTGCATTCAACAACTAACATAACGCACATTTTTTACAATATGTTCGGACTTATTTTATTCGGGACAATTTTAGAAAAAATAGTTGGCTGGCGGAGATTTTTAACAATATTTTTTATAAGCGGAGTGGTTGCATCAATTGGATCAGTAATAGTTTCTTTTATTCAGGGAACACAAAATATCCCAAGCATAGGTGCTTCAGGTGCAATTTTTGGAATAATAGGAGCTCTAGCAATTCTCCGCCCGCGAATGATGGTTTATGTTTTGTATTTTCCAATGCCAATGATAGCTGCTGCTATTCTTTGGGCATTAATCGATGTTATTGGATTGTTTAATCCATATGATTTTGTTGATAATTCAGCCCATCTTTTTGGAATGTTTTTCGGAATTGTTTTTGCACTTGCAATAAGGCATAGATTTGGAGAGCCATTTTTTGTTAAAAAGCGTTCAGCAGATATTCACATAAGCAAAGAAGAATTTGAGGAATGGGAAGAAAAGTGGATGGGGCGCAAAAAGAAAAAGCACGAATAGCTACGAATGAATTCGTAGTTATCAGATAATATTTAAAATAATTAAAACACCTTATTTTTAATTATGGAAAACTCAAAAGACAAGAAACTTGTAATCACACCTTTAGA
>JBBIPJ010000022.1:0-8515 GCA_037442905.1 archaeon | reverse complement strand
GGAAGCTGTTAAGTCCACCACCTGGGAAGTACGGCCGCAAGGTTGAAACTTAAAGGAATTGACGGGGGAGCACCACAAGGGGTGGAGGCTGCGGTTCAATTGGATTCAACGCCGGAAGGCTTTTTCTTTTAATAAAAGAAAAACCCTGGAAAAAGAAAACTGCTAGGGCTATGCTTGCTTAAAAACAAGCCACTGTTAAAAAAGAAAAGGCCCGGTAAAATCTCACCGGGGGCGACAGCAGTGTGAAGGTCAGGCTGATGACTTTACTAGACTTGCTGAGAGGTGGTGCATGGCCGTCGTCAGCTCGTGCCGTAGGGCGTTCGGTTAAGTCCGACAACGAGCGAGACCCATGTTGCCAGTTGCAATTTTCTCTTCCGAGAGGAAAGCACTCTGGCGAGACCGCTGCTGATGAAGCAGAGGAAGGAGTGGGCAACGGTAGACACGAGATGCCGAAGCGCATTTGAATAAGCTTGCAAAGTTGTTGGCATCTTGTGGCCGAAGTCAGTATGCCCCGAATCCCCCGGGCCACACGCGGACTACAATGCGCGGAACAATGGGCTGCAACTCTGTAAAGAGAAGCCAATCCCTAAATCCGCGCTTAATTCGGATCGAGCCTTGTAACCCAGGCTCGTGAAGCCGGAATCCCTAGTAATCGCGTTTCACTAAGGCTTTTTCTTTAACAAAGAAAAACCCTGGAAAAAGAAACTGGGGGAATTCTTTGCTACGCAGCAAAGTTTTCGTAAAAAAGGAAAAAGTCGTGATATGGCGCGGTGAATATGTCCCTGCTCCTTGTACACACCGCCCGTCAAATCACCTGAGTCGGGTTTAAGTGATGCTTTCGTTCTTGCGAGAGTTGAACTTAAGCTCGGCAAGGGGGGTTAAGTCGTAACAAGGTATCCGTAAGGTCCAAAGGCGTGATTGAATAAGTAATATAAAATATATTGACGCGCCTTGAAAATTTAGGCACGTCTTGTTACGAAACCTTTAAGGGCGATAGGATAGCATTCCGCAGTTCCAAAAGTGTCACTAAAAAATCATACAGCCTTTTGGACCCGGGAAGGGGAACCTGCGGATAGATCACCTCCTAAGAAAACAATTAGTTAGTGGTTGGTGGTGAGTAGTGAGTGGTGCGTTTTGCGTACTACTAACTACAAACCACAAACTACAAACTAATATGGAGAGAGTACTCACTGAGCCTGCACTTTTTATTTTTTAAAAATTTAATTTTTGTTATAAAATTTCCTCAATGTCCTAAACTCTTTTCCTTCAACAAGCGGCTCAAATTTTTTAATCGCTGCTGAAATTTCTTTAAAATTGTCTTTAATTTTTTTGTTCAAATGTGGCTCAATCCTATCCGCAAACTCGCTTAATTTTTTTATAAATTCTTCCCCGCCTTTTTGAATCCGCGGGCATTCATTATAAACAATCCAATAAAGTTCTCCATTAATTTCATAAATTGAGAGTGGATTTAGCCTGCACTCAAAAGGCCTGTTTTCATAAATTCTGCATTTTCCATTTCCAAGCTGAGAACAGAGCCCGCCTTCAAAGAAATAGGAATTTTTTGTTTTTGATATTGGCAATATTTTTTTTAAATGCTGCAATTCGCAATCTAAAAGCCAGTGCACATTTCTTTTTCTAGCGCAGAGTATTGGGCAGCCCTTGCAACCGTTCGGGTTATCAAAAGGGCTATACTTATCAAATACATTGTACAATTCCTTAGCTTGCTTTGAAAGTTCCATAAAGAATTCGTGAAAAAATCTGAACTTAAACTATATACCATACATGTATGGTATTATTCCTCTAAATAATTTCTAATTATTTTTCTCTCTGCGCTTTTTAAATGCTCTCTAAAAGTGCTTTTATTCACTCCTATTTCTGAAGCCAATTTTTTTAAATCAATTCCTCGCGGAATATTGTAAAAGTTGTTGTAATAAGCAAGTGCAAGCGCGCGCTCCTGCTTTTTGGTTAAATCTACTATTTTTGCAGGCGCTTTTGTAATATGCTTGCTTGTGATTTTTCCGTATTTTTTCAATTCTAAAACTAAATTATTTATGTCTGATTTTTTCGGCGCGCCAATAACCCATTTTTCATAACCATTTTTTGCAATAACATCGCCAATTCTAAAGCAGTTATGTTTTGATATCAACAGAGTGGTAAAAAACATTGTTTTTCTGTTCCCAATTACTTGCAAAAACAAATAATCCTTACCACGCTCAACTGTTCTTACGCCCAATACTGATTTATGGCTGCGCAGAAATTTTATAACTTTTTTAAAATATTTTGAATTCCCTTTTATAAAGCAAACATCCATCAAATCGCCATTTGGCTTTACATACGCAGCATTGTCAATAAATGTAAGCTGCGGAAATTTTTTGCTTACATCAACAAGCCAACAATTATTATGGCTGAATTTAAATTTGCATTTGTACATAATTAATTATTATGAGATTTGGTATAATAAGTTTTATTCGCACTTTATTTTTTTAATCAAAGCTTTTATAAACAATCTTTATTTAACATTCCATATGACCGGCGAATCATCAATAATTTTTCAGCGGTCCTTTTTGCGCACATTCTAAATGTTTTGCTCATGGCAGCTCCTTACTACAATTTAGTTGTTGTAAATGAGCGCGCGAAATTTGGGAAATCGCATATTGATGCGGACAGATATATGGAAAAGATGATTAGGAGCAAGCAATCCGCTGCTATATTTTTCAAATAACCGCTTTAATAACAGGGCTTTTGCTTGTTTTTTTGCACGAGCCACCGCTTTCAATTTTTAACTGGTGGCTTCTTGCAAAACTTTTACTTTTATTTGTTTTAATGGGGCTTCTTTCTATTGTGCATTTTAACATTCAGCCGCAAATTGACTCTTTAATCAGCAGTGTGAAAGGAGATTCAATTCCAAAGGAAATTATGGAAAAAATTATGCCTTTAAGAGCACTCCGCAAGAAAATGGCAGCAGGGTGTTTCTTTTTTGTAGTTGTAATAATTTTGATTGCAATTGTAAACGAGGTTGCAATTTTGTTAGTTCCCTTAATTCCGCTTTCTGCAGTTTTGGCTTATTTTGTTTACAAGCGCGGCGCGCCCTTTGGGTATTTTTAATTATTCGCACTTAATTTTCGGATTTCCAGCAGAGGCAAATTTATCCTCAATAATTTTTTCCTTATCCACTATATGTACAACCTCATGCCCACGCTCTGCAAGTTCTCTAGAAATATATCTTCTATGGCATTTGTAAACAACAATTTCAGCGCACATGATTGCGGGAATGCGGGGCTGCGGATCGCTCGCTGCGCTCGCTTGCGGTGTGCGGTTTTTAACAAGTTCAATTAATTCAGAAACCGCATCTTTAAATTCCTGTGTTTTTGAAAAGTTTTCATATCCTTCCTCTCTAAATCCATGCAGTTTTTCAAAATGAATATATTCAATTCCTGCTGGCGCCAAACTTTTTTCCAACTCTTCCTTATTAAACCACGGAAATTTTTTGCTGCTTGGAAATCTGCGGACATCTATAACTAAATTAATTCCATAGTGTTTTAAAACATCAATGAACTCATCTAAACTTCTTGTGCTGTGGCCGATTGTAAAAATTTTCATTATCCCAATCGAAACTTAACCCTTTTTATTAGCTCTTTAGCTGAAGATTCCCCCTGAATGCTCTCAAATTTTTTCTTATCAAAAAAATACCTGCGCATTTCTAGTGGCTTTTTTAAAAACCCCTCTTTTATAAATTCAAGCTCCCCCCTAACTTTTACTCCGCACTCAAAGCCCGCAACACTATCAACCCCTAACATATCCTCTGAAATTTCAGCCATTGTTTTTAGCTCGCGCGTATTTCTTCTCAGTATCTCCCTTGCAATTACTTCTAACATTGTTTCTAAAATTTCTTTTTGTCTGTCGCTGACAGCTCTCAATCTCTCAATTGCCGTGAGATTTTCCTTAAAAAGCACCCATTCAAAATCGTCTTGCGGTTCTCTTTTTCTGAGTTCAAGCAATTTTTTTCGCACAGCCATTAAAAATGATTCCTCTGCAATAATCTTGAACAAAATTTCTATTTTCAGATTCTCTGGAACTATTTCAATTACATTTCCCCTATCGATAAATCTAATCATTGTAAGAGTGGACTCGGCGTGATTCGCACACGCGGCCTCCTGCTATTTTCCGACCTTCAATTCTGTTCAAGCGAGCGTCGCACAATTTATGCGAGCCAGCCTATTTTGGGATCGCGAGTGAAACGAGCGCATCCCCAATGTAGTCTTTTTGATCGACCTTTATTAAAGGTCGTTGCAAAGCAGGCGCTCTGCTACTGAGCTACGAGCCCGCAACTCAGATTTATAGCAAATCAAATATAAATAATATCTATTCCGGCTTGTGTACTAAGTCATTATTCTTTTTTGCTTGCAGCTTGTAGCTAGTAGCTCGCAGTTGAAGTAAATTAAGGCTAGAGGTTTGAAGTTTGACGTTAGAGGTATGAATTAAAAACTTCGAACCTCAAACTTCAAACTTAACAAATTTCAAAGAAATGACTGCAAGCCGCAAGCTGCGAGCCATGTTTTACTTTTTACACAAAGCCTATCTATTCGCAACCTTTAAATACCTCCTTTCTTATATTAATAAAGCTTTTACTCTTACAAAAATGAAAACAAGAACAGTCTGCATTGGTTAAGGTAGCAAGATTAGCTATGTGACTGTTACTTATTTTATCAATCTGCGAAGGTTGGTGGTGCCCTCTATCTAAGATATGGCATTTATTGTTTCTTGTTTGAAGAGCTAGAGCTATGCTCAATGCTCGAATTTTTTTGTGAGTATAAATGCTGTGCAACTCTTCACACACTATGTGTGATGCAAGTGAAGTTCAAGAGCGTTGTGCTATTCCACAATGAACTGGTTAGAAGTTTGAGGTTAGAGGTTCAAGAAACAAACTTCCTACTTCAAACCTCAAACTTGTTCAAACGCTCAATGAAATAACATTGGTCCTGCAAAGCGTGAAAACTGGGAACACAAAGGGTAGGTTTGTTAGCTATCCAATTGTATAGCTATCCAGCCTACCCTTTGTGAAAACGCCAGTTGGTGGATGGCTTGGCTTGAGTGCCGAAGAATGTTGGGAAGGTAAGGGGTATATGGTAAATCGTAAATGGTAACATATGCAATAAACTCACTAGAGTTAAAAAAAGTTTAAGTAGGAGCTATTTTACGGCTTACCAATGAACTAAAATGCAAGATTATCGAAAACTTTACGTGTACAAGGAAGCAAACGAACTTACTTTAGAGATATATAAAATTACAAAAAGTTTTCCGAAATCCGAACAATTTGGAATTACGGCGCAGATGCGCCGTGCAGTTACTTCTGTTGGGGCAAATATTGCGGAAGGCGCTGGGAGAAAAAGCAAACGTGAGTTCGCAAATTTTTTGTACAGCTCCCTTGGTTCAGTAAATGAATTAAGGCATTTTATTTTACTATCCAAAGACCTCAACTATATAAAGGGCGAAATTTGTAATGAAATCAGTAATAAAATTGATAGACTTGGTCGAATGCTCTATCAGTTTATTTTGCAAGTCTCATCAAAAAACTAATACTATAAACTATTTACCATAAACCATTTACCCCTTTTCTTCCAACTCTTTATGGGCGCGGCAAGCAGCGAAATGCTCCGGGGAGGCGCATGCGGCCATAGATCCGGAGATTCCCGAATGTGAACTCATTTTGTTCTCTAACAGAGAGCATAACTCACTGAGAGAGGGAACGCGCTGAAGTGAAGCATCTTAGTAAGCGCGGGAAAAGAAAACAATTGCGATTCCGTTAGTAAAGGCGATTGAAAGCGGAACAGGGCAAATTGAATCTGCATAAGCAATTGTGCAGAGATGTGATGTTTGGGCTTGCGATATTCACTTGTTTCTAAGAGGAAGCTTCTGAAAAGAGGCCCCACAGAGGGTGAAAGGCCCGTACTTGTAAAAAATAAGTGATAGCAAGTTCCAGAGTAGTGCTCCTTGAATATGGAGTATGAAAATGGCTCTATCGAGAGCTAACCCTAAATACAACTCAAGACCGATAGCGCACTAGTACTGTGTGGGAATGCTGAAAAGCATCTCTGGCAAGAGGTGAAAAGATCCTGAAACCAATTGGCTATAGTCGGTTACGGCGCGAAAGGAATGTAACTTTTTAAGATGAACTTTCGCAAGAAAGGAATTCTTTTGGGGTTGAACAGTGTCGTAACATCCGTTTTGAAAAACGGGGCGGGGAGTTTGCTTCAACGGCGAGGCTAATCTTTTTTCAAAGAGGAGCCGAAGCGAAAGCGAAAGTGCGCAACAACTTTTGTTGCAAGGCACTGCGTATAAAAAGTGCGCGGAGTCGTTGGGGCCATACCCGAAGCCAGTCGATCTACTCCTGAGCAAGATGAAGCCTCGCGAAAGCGGGGTGGAGGTCTAAAGTCGTGTTGATCCTATTCGCTGATGTGACTTGGGAGTAGGGGCGAAAAACCAATCGAGATTGGTGATAGCTGGTTCATCCTGAAATGTATCTAAGTACAGCCTCAGCTGAGACGTTTGTGAAGGTAGAGATACTGATTAGGGGGTTAGGTTTCGAAAGAGATCGCTTCCTTGTCAAACTCCGAACTTTGCAAAGTTGTAGAAGCTGGGAGTGAGGGCGCAGGGGTAAGCTCTGTGTCCGCAACTGGAACAACAGTGACTGGAGTTAAGGTCCCCAAATGCTAGTTAAGTGTTATTGAAAGGCGTCGTTGGCCCAAAACAGAGGGAAGGTTGGCTTAGAAGCAGCCATCCTCTAACAAGTGCGTAACAGCTTACCCTCCGAGGTCAATGGCCCTGAAAATGTACGGGGCTTAAACTAGCTACCGAGACTTCAGAGCTGCAAATTTATTTGCAGTTGTTAAGGATGCGTCCTGCGTTGGCAGAAGCACCCTCGTGAGAGAGTGTGGACAACTCAGGAATGATAATCCCGCCGGAAGTAGTAGTAAAGAGATGTGTGAATCATCTCCGCCTTAAGGTCCAGGGTTCCTCGAAGATGTTTATCAGGCGAGGGTTAGCCGGTCCTAAGTGCTGTCCTAACTGGAACAGCTCGAAAGGGAAACCTGTTAACATTCAGGTGCCATGGGGATACGTCGCAGCAATGCAAGGCAAGTTCTACGCCTTGGGATATGCTGAGTTCTCGCAAGAGAATTTAATTGCAGAAATCTGCGGATCGTAATGATGAGAAGCAGATGAATGCAAGAATAGCTCCTCCTATGGGGAGTTCAGCAAATTCCTTGGGCCCATGAAAAAAGAATTTGCAAGGATTCTCCATGTCCGTACCAAAAACCGACACTGGTGTACCTGCTCTAGAAAAGCAAGGCGAATTGGGATAATCCACGCAAGGGAACTCGGCAAATTAGTCCTGTAAGTTCGCAAGAAGGGATGCCTGCCCTCAGCTCTCAGAGTTGAATGGCAGGTTGCAATAGCAAGGGGATCCTAACTGTTTAATAAACAGGTGAAGTAAATCAAGGGTAATGAGTTATGGGTAATGGGTTATGAGTATAAAACTCACAACTCAAAACTCACCACTCACGACCACACATATTTCATCTGGTTTAAAAACATAGGGGGCTGCTAGTCCGAAAGGATGTGTATAGCTCCTGATTCCTGCCCGATGGCGGTACGTGAACTTCTCGTCCAAGAGGAGGAAGCGCCGCTTAATGGCGGGGGTAATTTGTGGTGAAGTAAATTGAGGTTTGAGGTATGAGGTTTGAGGTATGAGGTTTGAAGTAAAAAACTTCGAACTTCAAACTTCTAACCTCTAACCTCTAACATTCACAAATTTCTTTATCACAAACCCTAAACTATAACCCTCTTAAGGTAGCGTAATACCTTGCCGCTTAATTGGTGGCTTGCATGAATGGAATAATGAGGATCCCACTGTCCCTGTGTGGCACCCAGCGAACACGTTTTTGTGGCGAATAGGCCACAGACTTCCAGAGGGGAGATAAGACCCCGTGGACAGAATTGAGTTAGGCGAAAAGAATATATTCGAGCTTGCCGTACTGGTTTACGGGGGCGATGAGAATATTGTCCAAGGATTTTTAACAAGAGATGTGAGCGAAATAGTTAAAATTTTTATTTGGCAAAAATTTGGTTACTTCATCCCGCATAAAAGTTATGATAACTATAAATCAATACTTGGAACGCCTAATTTATTCTGACGGAAAGCTTTTCGGCAGTCTATTGCTGTGACAAGTTTGCGATTATGTAGCGTAGGCAGGAGCCGTCGAAGTTTTCCCGCAAGGGAGAATGGAGGCAAAAGTGAAACACTGCTTTGTTGTGAGCTTGCTGCTAACTTGAAAGAGGACAACATTAGATGGGCCGTTTGGCTGGGGCGGCACCGTCCTGAAAACGCATCAGGACGGCCCAAAGGTCGGCTCATCCGCGTCAGAACTGCGGAGTAGAGTGCAAGTGCAAAAGCCGGCTTGATATGATCTTTAACAGTATATGATCGTGGTACGAAAGTAGGGATTAGCGAACCTCA
>JBBIPJ010000021.1:0-8621 GCA_037442905.1 archaeon | reverse complement strand
CTGTTAATGGAGCCTGCTCTGTTCCTTTTATCAATAGTCTCTTTGAAACATCCTGAATATAGGTGTAAAATAGTGAAATACTTAAATCAAAAGTGTTATAGCCTGTTACAAAATCCGAGTCAACAAAAAGCCTGCAGTTCAAATCCCTTGTTGCCCCGCCCTCTAACAATCTCAATTTCTGTCTGTTGTTTTGCAAATCAATTATCAAAGTTTTTTCCAGTCCAATATCAGTTGTTCCAATCTGGGTAAAATCGCAGTTTCCTGTATCAACTCCAACTCCTGGAGGAACTTTCATAATAACTCTGCTCAAAAAGTCAAACTCTCCTATTTCTCTATTTAACAATGTGCCTGAGCCGTCATTATTTAAGTGAATTCTTACTGGAAATTCGTTTCTCTTTCCAATTACTTTTACATACGGGACTGGAATCTCAACATCTACTGCAATCGGGCCGTTCAGTGACTCTGTTTCAGGGATTGCAGGAACACTCTCGCCTTTTGCCTGAAGATTTTCAACATGGGTCCTTGTTGCAGCAACAACTCTCTGAGTTGCCAAGCTTTTTGTATCATACAAAACCTCTCCTGTCAAAATTATTTCCCTGTCTGGAGAATCAACAGGAATAAATGGGGCAGCAACATCCCAGTCAACAGAGCCTGTTCCGCCTGCAACTTTTTTGTCAGGCTGCGGCCTGTCAAGGGTTGACTGGCTCAATGGCCTTTCATCAGAAAGCTGGGCGCGTGGGGTTTCTGTTGAAGTAATTCCATCGTATCCCTGCAATCGAGAAGTGACATTAAAAACATCAAATTTCCCAATATTTTCTGCTGTTACTGTAACTACAAACTGCTCCAATGAATCAAAAGTGCTTCTGCCCTCTGTGTCAATAGCAATTTTTAAAGCATCCTCGCCAAAATTAAGCAAACTCCTTTTTCCACCGCCTCCACCGCCTATACATCCTGAAATAACAATAACTGCAACTAAGACTAGCACAGAGAGCAATTTTACTCTTTGCGAGTGGTAAGTTTTCATTGCTATTTTCCGAGACTTGCGAGGAAAATTAGCGAAGCTTAATATACTTCGCAACCTTCGCGTATATTTTACTGTTTGCTCCCTTTTATATATATTGCTTTTTTACTCAGTGTAAGTTATAATTGCAGTTATATCATCCAGATAAGGGCATTCATCTCCCCAGGTAGTTGCTTCTTTCAAGTCAGCCTTAACTTTTTTGATTTTAACAGATTCTGGAAATACAACTGTAGGTATTCCACGCCATTGCTGAGGGGGGACTGACGGAGTTTTACCCAGATAGACATTTCCACCGGCAGCATCTTGCGCAGTTATTTCAATACGCCGATCTGCGCATCCCCACCCTCCTCCCCGCTTTGCGTTTACAGTTATTTTTTTAACATTATATTCCTGGTCGAATTCTAAAGTCTGTGGCGTGTAGCAAAACCCTGAAATTAGGCGATTTGGACATCTCCCAAGCCTGAATGATTTTATTTTTTCTACCTCTGCTTCTTCAGTTGGAGTTATATCAAGAACTGTTCCAATAATTGAAATTCTTGTTCTCTTTTGCTCTGTGTACATATACTGAGTTATGCGCATCTTGAAATCATAAGTTTTAACTTTTTCAACATTTTCAGGGGTTTTTAAAACGCAGAACAGAGTAGGAGTCTCCAATGGATTTCTTGTCTGAGCAATTTCAGGAATGCCTTGGTTTGGCTCATAAATTGCATGATTCTCAAATCCTGGGCCTGGGTTCCATTCTTTTTTCTCATCATCTGTTAGTTCTGAAACTTTTTTCCATAGCTTGAAATCGCAAAGCCCCTCTCCCTGAAGTGGCTCAAATTCAGGCGGCATATAAAGTTTTATATTTTCTGGATTAAGCTGCGATGCAACACCGCTTCCTTTGTTTGCAAATTGAACTAAGAAAAGGGTTGGGATTCCAGATACTACTTGCTCCTCTGCAGTTCCCATTGCAATCATCAATGGGCCAGGAGGTGAATAAGCCTTGTTTATTTTTTGGACAATTCTCTTTTCCTTTTTCTCAACAGTAGATGTGGCTAATTGTTCCTGGAAAGTCTGCACTGCTATAGTTCCAACAACATCATTTGGAACTAAAAAGAAATAATCCGTAGAAATTGTTATATCCGGCTTGACTGTTATTCCTTTTCTTATTACCCCTTCCTCAATATCAAATCCAAACCATCTAATCTGTGATGTATCTCCTGGCTCAAGTGTGCACGGGGATTTAAATTCTCCTCCAGGTTTTGCACATGTCCCAGAAGTGAGCGTAGTTATGGCAGAGCCCTCTTGAATTGGGAAAACTTTTCTACAAGCAGGCTCCCAGAAAATTATTGTGCCCAGTCCCCATTCGCATCTCAGTTTTCCGCCTGTCTGGAAAAATCCAAATGTTGGCTCGCCAACAGGTGCAAAAGTTGCATCACCTGCGCCGTCATTTACAAATTCTGCAAGAACAGAAAACTTTTGGTAATCATACACAGTTGCTGGAACAATTTCCAATTTCTTTATTTCAAACCCTTTCCAGGGAGTATCGCGTCCAGTAGGAGAAATACAAAATGGTTCGCAGGGGCGAACTCCTAAAATTTTGCATGGAACTCCAGTTGCTCCGATTTCACAGGGTGTAAACTGTGCCCTAAACCAGCTGATTATGTAATCAAAGAAATTCAGGATTCCGCGCGAGATACTTTGTACCCCAGATTTAATGCCATCAAATACTACTTTGACTGTATTGTAGGCAGGAGAGTTTTCTGGAAGAATATATGCGGCAACAATTAGTGCAAAAAACGCTAAAAATATAAAAAGTATAACTACCTCCCAAGTTGCCATTTTTCCAGAGCTATCAACATGCCTTCCAAATATACCGCCTATTTTTGTCTCTCCTCCAGTGGCTTCCTTAAAAGAATTTAATAATTTTTGTGAGCGCTTGCCTAGCTCTTCCATTCTCTTTTGAATTTCAGAGACTCTTTGTTGCGCAGATTTTTTTTCCTCCGGGGTATCAGCGCGTTCTAAATCTGATTCAGCCTCCTCCAGCTCAGTTTGGGCAGCGTTTTGTTGGGTATCAACAGCACTCTGGGCGCGCTGAACTTCTGTATTTTGCATTTGCTCCACCTGTTCTTCCATTTGTGCAGCCTCAGGAGGAACTCCCCTCTCAGCTTCTGCAATTTCTCCAATGCCACCCATTCCTCTCCCAGCAGCGCCCATAGCTCTTAATCCGCCAGCTCCTTCCTCAGCCATGCCTGCAAATTCTCCTGCGCCCATTGCTTCGCCGCCTGCTGCAACACCTTCCATGCCTGCCATACCTGCTGCTGCTCCTCCAACTCCTGCCTCTGCTGCCATTGGTGCAACAGCCTCAGGAGCAAAAACTGCAATCAAAACAATCCCTGCAATAAATGTTATAATTAAAGCAATCAAAATTATAAATCCGATAAGCGCTCCAATTGGATAAAGAAAAGTTACCCATCCAATCCATCCCAGTCCAAAAAGAAACATCCAGAATGAATTGTATTTTCTGCTTGCAAGCGGAATCCCCATTATAACAAGCTCGCGCGGAGGCAATTTTCTAAGCAGCACTCCAAAAACTCCGACAAAAATTCCGATAACTGCTCCTATGACTGCAATTGGGATTGGATTAAACATTAATAAAATAAAAGTCCAGAGTAGCAGGAGAAGTGTTGTTCCCGGCTGGAGCCATGGGCCAAAAAATCCGCAAAAGAAGGCGCAACAACCTCCTATGCACGGAATTGCGCTGCTCAGGGCTTTTCCAATAGCTTTGTTAAATGGAGCAAAAATTGCAAGAGTAAGCCACATAACTGCTCCTGGGACTACAAGCATTACAAGCAGATCTCCCGGAATAATCTCAGGTAGGCCCATCAGTCTCTCACACCTCTTAAATAAATTTGAGCTATGTTTTGAATATGCTGCTTGTAAGTCCCGAGATAAAAATTGCGCGCAGAAATTAATTGCTCTTTTTCATGAGGGGCAGATGGAACAATATGCGGCTGAATTTCGTGATCAGTCTGAACAATCCAGCTGTAAACGCTCAGGCGCAAGTCATAGATTTTTGCAAGGTCCTTTGTGATAAAGTAAGCGTCCTCGTGCAAAAGCTTGCGCAGATTTTTATTCAGCTCTAAAAATTCGTCCTTTAAAGAATGCTCAGTATTTGCAAAACGCAGCTCAAAATCCACTAAATCAGAAATAACACGCTCAACATCGTGCAAAAGTCTCGGATAGAGATTAAAAAGTTCCTGATGCTCAATTGCAATTGAACTTAGGAGAAAACTGCGCGCTGCTGGCAAATCAACTTTTAACTGCGCGGCTTTTTTCTGATACAATCCTGAATAGATTTCGCGCACTGCTTTCAGCTCAATTAAGTCTGTGGAAAAAATTTCTTTTTGGTATGCAGCAAGTGTTAGCGGAGCTACCTGCTCCCAGAGAGTATTCTCAAACCGCACAAATATCCGCATTAAATTTAGAACCCTTGTTAAAATCTGTTTTAGTTTTGTGCGCTCAGCAGGCTTCAAAAAACTTTCTTTTCCAAATTTCGCGCGGATTTCATTTAACTCATTTTCATCCAGCTCAAGCCTTTCAACATGCTCCTCAATATTAACTCCTAATCCGTGCAAAAGCTTTGCATACTTTTTTAAATTTCTTCTGTGCTTGGGCTTTAGTTCTGCCTGTTTTCCAGAATGAGTGGCTTTCATATGGAGATAAAATGTTATTATATATTATTAAAACTTATTGTTTTGGCGTGAACTTTAAATAGCAGATTGCCCACATATAATTCATTATGGGATTATTTGGCGGAGCAAGTTTTTCGGATTTAAGCCCGCCGATTCAACAAAATCTTGTACAATTTGCTGAAAATGTAAATCGTGGAACTTTTAGAGATAGATGGGAACTGGCAAGCGCGAACATAGATAAATCTAAATCTGACCCGCTTATCGATGATTATGGAGCTCCTTTTATCTATAGTAAATTTAAAGGAGAAGGACTATGGGGGTTTCAAAAAAGGACCGCTGGAGCACATAAAGAATTAACTGGATTAAGCCCTGATTTTCTTGAGGAAGTTATGTATGTTCCACGACCTGGGGCAACTGTGTATACTGGAAAAAGCGAAGGAATATTTAGTGCTGTGAAGGGAGAAAGCCTGTATCCTTGTTACAAAATCAATTGTGAAGATGGAGTAATAAAAACGGTCGGCATTTGGCTTGCAAATATTGGGGGAAAACAAGGAGGTCTTACAATAGTTCCGAGCGCTCGCTCTCCCTATAAAGCCTTGTTTCTTGGAAAGGCGATATTGCGCAAAGATGATTCAATTTTTATTGAAGCTGTTAGTTTGCAGCATCTTGCAAAACTTTACCCGCCTCCGCGATCTATCAGAGGCATTGAAGTCGTAAATTGGAAACAGGTAGGAGAACTTTTTAAGGCAAAAATTTGGACGCAAATAGAGGACGATATCCAGTTTATCTTCACCCAGATAATGGGTGGTACGCGTCATTTGAAAAGGAAACTGCGTATATAATTAAGTTTAATTATAGTTGATACTAATTCTACTAGGTTCATCTATGAAACGCTCATGAAGATGCTTCGAAAGCTAAAGCTTCGTAAAGGAACTTCGTTCCTTTACGCGCACGAATGCTTCGCATTCGTGCTGTCTCGCATTTTCACTCGCTTGCGCTCGTGAAAATCATTAAAAAAGATTTGAAAAAAGGCAGAATAGTATTCCGCCTGGAAGTCGCGGACGACTTGTATTACTTAGCTGATATTCTAAACAAAGGAGATCGCGTTATATCAAGAACAAAGAGAAGAATTGACTACAGGCAGGGAATTGAGCGCGCTGAAAGGCTTGCAAAGGAAGCTGTTACTCTGGAAATTCAGGTTGAGACAGTTGAGTTTGACAGGACTATAGACAGACTGAGAGTAACAGGCAGAATTTACAAAGGGCCTGAAACTGTTGCAGCAGGGGATTTTCATACTTTAAATTTAAGGCCAGGAATGGTTTTAACTTTAACAAAGGATTTCTGGGGGACAGCTGATTTGATTAAAGTTGAGGATGCTTCAAAAGCAATTAAAGCAAAAATTTTGCTTTTAGCAATTGAAGACGGATTGTGCTCTATTGGATTGTTGAGAGAATATGGGGTAAAACTGAGCGGAACAATAAGCAGAACTCTCTCTGGGAAAAAAGAGCCTGAGAAAAAGCGCGCAGAGGAAATTTCTTTTTTTGAGGACTTAATAGATGCTATTGAAAATGAATCTGAAAATCTGGACAGAATAGTAATAGCAGGCCCTGCTTTTTACAAGGATAATTTTTTCAAATATCTTAAGGAAAAAAATCCAGAGCTTGCACAAAAAGCTGTTATTGAAAATGTTTCAACTGGCGGAGAAAGGGGATTGCAGGAAATTGTAAAGCGCGGGATTATAGAAAGAATTGTAAAAGAGTGGAAAGTCCAGCAGGAAGTAAAAAAACTAACAGAATTTTTTGAGGAATTTTCAAAAAACTCAAACTTGGCTGTTTATGGATTGAAAAATGTTGAATATGCAATGAATCTGGGCGCGATTAAAACTTTGCTAATCTCCAATAGCACTTTAAAAAAATCAAAAATTGAGAAAAACAGGCAGGTGGGCGAGCTTTTGAAAAACATCTATGATATGCGCGGCGAAATTTTAATTGTGAGCAATGAGCACGATTTGGGGAAACAATTAGAAGGAATTGGCGGATTGGCTGCACTTTTAAGATTCAGAGTTGAAACCCCCACTTAAATATTTATATAGTTAAGAACTACGCAGAATTATGGTAGATGATAAGCTAATTAGATATGTTCAGGCTCAGCTCAGGGCTGGGTTTTCCGAGGAAGTCATAAAGGAATCTCTGTCTGATGCTGGCTATTCTGAATCAGATATTTTAGATGCTTTTAGCGAGGCAACAATGCCAGAGATTGCAAAAGCTCCGGCCAAGCCTACAAGAAAAATTCCTGCGCCTCCAACTCCGTCTAAGGAAAGGCCAACGCAAATTGCTGGATTTGATGCACTAACAAATATTTTAAAGAAAAACTGGATTGATATTATTGCTATTGTGGTGGTTGCAGCAGGGGGGATTTTAGGAGTGCTTATACTTTCAGGCAGGGGAATAAGCTTTGGGGAAAAAAGTTGTGGCGCTGATACTGAATGTTTGGCAGAATCTTTTAGAGCCTGCTCAGCAGCGAGCGGAATTTACACAACAAGCAGCAGTACTTCTTCACTTACATTTTTAGGAATTATAAAAGGAAGGTCAGGCGATTTCTGCTCCTTTAAGGTTGGGGTAAAGGAGGCAACAGGAACCCTGCGCAATTACAAAGGAAAAACAATGAGCTGTTTAGTGCCGCTTGATTTTGTAAGCATAATTGTAAATCCGCTCAGAGATCTTTCAAGTGTAAAGCCATATTGCTCAGGCTCATTGAGCAGTTTAATTGATTAAAAAAATGGATTTGAAACACGCAAAACTCATATTAATTCTTCTCCTTGCATTTGCGGTCATCTTTGATTTGCTCGGAGCAATAGTTTTTGCAGTTGTTATTGCTTATCTCACAAAGCCACTTTTTGAATATCTGCATAGATTTATCAGGCACAGGGCAACAACTGCGCTCATGGTATGTTTTTTGGTTTTGCTTGCGATTATTTTTCCGATAGCTTTTGCGGTAAGTTCGCTTTTAACCAATAGCGGGCAAATAGTTAATTTTGTTTCAGATATTGCTGTTAAATTTACTGAGCTTGCAAAGGGCGCTGGAAGCGGCTCAATTAGAGGTTTCACAGAACTTTTTATGCAAAAAGTCCTCTCTGCGCTGAGCGGCGCTTTAATGAATGTTCCAAAGAGAATTATTGACCTCTTTATTATGCTGACACTTGTTTATTATTTCTTGAAGGACGGGCCAAAAATTCGCAATTACATTTACTCACTTGCAAAGGAAACAAGGGAAAAAAATATTATTGTTGAGCTTGAAAAACTTTTGCACGGAGTTATTGTTGGAAATATTTTTGCTGCAATTATAATGGGCTTGATTGCGTATGCAATATTTCTTGCATTTGGAGTTGAGTTTGCTGCAATTCTTGCAGTAATAATCGGGCTGAGCGCGCTAATTCCAATTATAGGGCCATGGCTTGTTTACATTCCGCTTATTTTGTATTACTTATTGACAAAAAGCTATCAGCTCGCGCTCGCATTTATCTTAGTGGCAGTTTTGATGCAATTTCTGGAAATATATCTCGCCCCGAGATTGTCTGAGCATATTGTAAAAATTCACCGTGCAATTTTAATCATTGGATATATAGGTGGCCCATTAATGTTTGGGGCAAAGGGAATAATAATCGGCCCATTAATCCTTGGGGCTGCAAAAATTATTTTGGATGCGTATAGAAAGTGAATTAAAGTGAATGGCTATGAGCGATGGGCAGTGCGGAGATGCGAGTGTGCGGATCGCACTTCAGTATTGCCGCTTACGGATGTGAGATAGACAAGAATCACACCATCTCAAGATTTCACAAACGTTAATGACGCACCCCACAGCCTCACAAAATTAAAATCTATCCCTGATATTTAACAGCAAGGCTTATTACGCGGTCAGCAGCA
>JBBIPJ010000020.1:0-8691 GCA_037442905.1 archaeon | reverse complement strand
CTTTTATTGGAGCTGCTCTGCATAGTAAGAGAGAAACTACAAAAAAGCTTTCAAGATGGATGATATTTTTAATAGTTTTTTCAATCATAGCATTCTTTTTTTATAAGTTTGTAGTTTTGGACATTAGATATAATGTATTCTTTAACAATCTTTTGCTCAGCCTGCCTTACATAGGTATAGTAGTGACCTCATTTTTCTTATTTGCCAAAGACAACAGGGAGAATCTTGTTTTTATATTTTTTGGGTAACATGGGCTTTCTTTTTTGCATTTATCTGGTTAACGGATGTAAGATATTGGGTGCCAGTATTGCCATTTTTACTTGTTTATGCGTGGTTTGCATTAGAAAAAATAATTCAGAAAATAACTGATAGTATAATAAAGCCGCAGCTTAATCAAGAGCAGATTGCAAAGATTCTTATAGTTTTTTTAATAATTTTTGTACTCTTTAGTTTGCCACAAACTTTTGGGAAGTTCGTAGATAAAAATTCTGCTTTTCCATTCAGAGACGATAATTTATCTATTCTAAAAATGCAACTAGCTGAAAAAGTAAAAAATATTACAGAAAAAGATGCTGTTGTTATGGGATGCGATGTTGGTGTTATGAACTTTTATAGCGACAGAAAATATATTGAGTTTCCCGCTGGCGATTTCAGTAAGGTCATAGATGTGATTAAATTTTATAATGTGAGCTATTTCACACTGCTAGGATGCGAAAGAAGAACAATTAATTCTGAATTTTATTTCGCTTTATATGGAGAAAAAATTTTTGCACAAGAATATTTTGGACAAAGAGTGTTACGAGTGAAATTGCCATCTGATTATAAAACCAAAGTTTATAAAATAGAATTAAATGAAACAGAAAAAGATGAATTGAATAGAACAATTTTAAAGGTTACTGAATATTGAAAGGATCAAGTGTGTTTTTTCTCGCATTCAATACATTGAAACTTTGTTTTATTAAAATGTGAATCGCAAAAAATTTTAGCACAGGTTCCGCAGGTATGACTGGCTGGGTTTGAGCAGGAACAGCAAATCCCTAGTATATCAGTGGCCATAGGAGTAGTTTTAAACGCAAAGAGTTATATAAATTATTTACGCAGAGGTTCCTGAGCTTGGTCTATTGAAAGAACTGATGAGGTTATAAGATGTATGAAACAAATAGGAAGCAGATGCGATACTCACACAAGGAGGTATAAAGAGTGGTATAAGCTAAAAGAATTGCAGGGGTACCCGAGCCTGGTCTAAGGGGCAAGTCTGCAACTATTGATTTTGGTATTGCAGTGCTAAGTTCAGGGCCTTGTGGCTCAGCGCCTTCGAAGGTTCAAATCCTTCCCCCTGCACTACAAAACAGATGATTGGAAAAGAACAGACCCAAAATTTAAGAAAAGAACTCGAAAAGAAAAAACTAGATGCCTTGCTTTTGATTAATTTTAGCTCAGACCATATTGATAAAAACTTTTATTATTTCACAGGGATTGAGTGGGTTGAACATTCTTATGCAATTATTGGAAAAGATTTTGAAAAAATTTATCTGCCTTTATTTGAAATAGAGCGCTGCGAAAAAGAAACCTGGATAAAACAAATTGAGGAATCGCCAAAGCAAAAAGTACTTGAAAACATTACAAAAAATTTGAAAAATAAAAAAGTTGGGATTAATGGAGAATTTTTACCAGCAAATACTTTTGAAAAATTAAAAATGAAATTAAAGCTAACTGATTTAAGTGGAGTGATTAAAAATTTGCGAATGATAAAAACCCAGGAAGAAATTGCATTAATTAAAAAAGCTGCAAATATAACTGCAAAGTTTTACCAAAATTTAGATTTTTCAAAAAATGAAACAGAAATTGCAGCGGATACTGGATTTATTTGCGCACAGAATAATGCAAAATTATCTTTTGATCCAATAGTTGCTTATGATTCAAATTCTGCGCTGCCGCATGCGAAAACAACTTTTAATTCAGGAAATAGAGCGCTGCTTATTGATTCCGGGGCTGCTTACAAAGGATATCATGCGGACATAACAAGAACTTTTTCTCTAAGAGAAAATGATTCTGAGTTTGAGAAAATTTATGATTTGGTTTTAAGTGTGCAGGAAAAAGCAATTGAAATGATAAAGCCTGGAGTTAGGGCAAGTTCAATTGATAAATTTGTTCGTGCAGAATTAAAGAAAAAAGGCTACAAATTTGTTCACTCCACAGGGCATGGAATTGGATTGGAGATACATGAGGCTCCTGCTCTTGCAGAAAAGAGTAAGGATATTTTAAAAGAAAATATGGTTTGTACAATTGAGCCTGGAATTTATTTGAGCGGAAAATTTGGAATAAGAATAGAAGATGATTTTTTAGTGACAAAAAATAGATATGAAGTACTAACAAAAGGAATTAAGAAATGAAAATTTTATCAAGAAAATTTTATCTACAACCAACTCTGAAAGTTGCGCAAGGCTTGCTTGGAAAAATATTATACTATAGGAAAAATGGAAAAGTTTTAAGCGGAAAAATTGTAGAAACAGAGGGATATTTGAGAAACGATCCGGCTTGCCATGCCTCTAGAGGAATGACCCCTAGAAACAGAGTTATGTTCGGGCCTGCAGGGCATGCTTATGTTTATTTCACTTATGGGATGTATCATTGCCTGAACGCTGTTACTCAAAAAGAGGGAATTGCAGAGGCTGTTCTTATTAGAGCAGTTGAGCCAATTGAAGGAATTAGAGGAAAAACAGATGGTCCTGGAAAATTGTGCAGGGAATTTGGAATTACAAAAGAATTAAATGGGGCGGATTTAACTCAGGGAAATTTTGTTATTTTAGATAATGGAGAAAATGTTGGAAAAATTCACAGCGCGCCGCGGATTGGAATTAGAGGGGCAAAGGATAAATTGTGGAGATACTATATTAATAGTGAGTTTGTTAGCAAGAAATAATCAATTTAATTTTTGCGTTCGGATTTCTTAGCTTATTCACAAATGCTCTGCTTAAATCAGAGCATGCCTTATTACATTTTACTAATAAAGTGCGCGCATCTATGTAAGAAGATTTCCTTAAAACAATATCATGTTTATTTGTTAAAATTAAATCCGGGCTTCCAAAACCTGTAATTCGCTCTTCAGAATCCCCAGAGCGCAGAATTATCTCAAACTTTTTTTCAGTTTTTAACTGTTTTTTCAAATCATCTGGAAGGTCAGAGCAAGATTTATCAGCATTTACTCCTATTATACAATCTCCTTCTTTTGATAAACTGGCATCTTTAGTTATTTCAATAGTTGTTCTGTGAGTTCCAAGAACATTTGCATGCCCGAAAGCTGTTATTATTACAGTGCCCATAGGAGGGTTAATAATAAAAGAAGGGGTTAAAATAATTATGGTTGTTTTTAAGGACAGAAAGGAGGCTGGAATTTTTTTAGCAAGGGAGCTGCAGCAGTACAAAGGAAAAAAAGATGCGATAATTTTAGCAATTCCAAGAGGTGGATTGGAGATTGGAAATTCACTTGCAAAAGAATTAAAATTGCCTCTTGATGTTATTATTGTAAAAAAGCTCGGACATCCATACAATGAGGAGCTTGCTGTTGGTGCAGTTGGATTAGAAGGAGAGTTAATTTTAAATGAGGATGTTGCTTATGATGTTCCAAAAGATTATATTGAAAAGGAAAAAGAAAGATTGGTGGAGGAGGTAGAAAGAAGGTACAAATTTTTTAGAGGAAAAATAAAGCCGCCAAATTTGAAAAATAAAATTGTAATTGTTGTGGATGATGGGATTGCAACAGGAGCAACAATGATTCTCTGCGTGCGCATAGTTAAAAAATCAAAACCAAAAAAAGTGATTGTTGCAATTCCTGTTGGGCCAATAGAAGGGGTTGAAAAGTTAAAGGATGAAGCGGATGAGGTTATTTGTTTGGAAACCCCGATATTTTTTGGGGCTGTTGGGGAATTTTATGGGAATTTCCAGCAGGTTAGCAATGGGGAAGCTAAAAACTATTTGGAAGAGATTGGAAAGATAGTGAAAAAAAGAAAATAGCTATCTGAAAAATTCCTGCAAACTCTTCTGGTCCTTTGCGCCGCGGGATTTTTCCAGTTTTTCAAGAGCATTTTCAATTCTTTCTCTTGAGAAATCATGCTTTTCATGCAAAATCTCAACTAATTTTTCCTGATTATAGGGCTTCCATTCAAGAGAATATTTTTTACTTATTTCTGGTTTAAGAAAAATGTTTTTCAGAGTATTAACATCGACTTCAAACTCAAATTTTCCCTCCTTAATCCATTCTTTCAGGGGTTTTTCCTTTATGTGCGCATATGATTTTTTCGGCCCAATTCCTTTTACTCCTTCATTGAAGTCTGTGCCAATTAAAATTCCCATCTCAATTAATTGTTCACGGGAAATTTTCAGCTCTTTCAGGGCTTTTTCCAGTTCAATAATCTCAGGTTTAACTTCAACATAGATATTTTTCCTTGGAACTTTTCTTTTTCCAGTTATTGTCAGATTTCTTGCCAATCTTGGGGCGCCAAATAATAAAGCATCAAAATCCTGGGAGCCAACTGCATAAACTTCTTTCTGAGAGCAGATAAAAGCAGCTTGAGCCTCGCCCTCGGAAGGAGCTTGAACAACTGGAATCCCCAAAGCAGAGAGAAGTTTTTTAGATTCTTCTAACATAGGCTCTGTTACTCTGCTTGCCATTTGCGCATATTTTTTCGCTTCTGCAAGTTCTCCAGCTTCTAGAGCAACTTTCCATTTTTTCTCAGCCTCTTTTCTGATTTCTTTTCTTTCCTGAACTGTTTGCGCCTTTAATTTCGGCGGCTCGCCGTCAAAAACATAGCATGGCAGAATTCCTATTTCTAATAAACGAGTTGTTCTATAAAAAAGTCCGGATAAATGAGAGGTTATGTTTTTGTGGGAATCCATTAAAGGAGTTCCGTCAGGTTGGCGGATAATGGATAAGAATTGATAAATCGCGTTCAGGGCATCTATAGCGATTTTTTTCCCTCTTAAATCCTCTAGTTCAATCTCCTGTTTTGTTATTAAATCCCCTAAATCTACGCCCATTTTTATTCCTTGAAATTTGTGAGGCTATGGGCTATGAGCATTGAGCTGTGAGCCCATCGCTCATTGCTCATTGCCGTTTACACAATATTTAGTCTATATAGAAAAGGTTTATTTATAGGATTTGAGATTGCTACTGCAACCAATGGGTATAATCTTTAACACAGCCGCGATTTTGAGCGGCGGATTGACAGCATTAACATTGAAACTTGGAATTGAGCCCAGATTTGCATTCGTACTTGGGGCAATTTTGCTTTTTGTTCCAATTAAGTTTCTTTTGCCCTTTGCGAGCAAAAAGGCTTTTTCAGAAACAGGGATTATTGCTTCAATAGGAGTGATTTTAAGCTATGTTATGTTAAATTTTGGCCTTTGGCATGCGTTTTTATTTGGGGTGGGGATGGGATATGCTTATCTTTATTTTTGGATATTTGTCATGCCGAGGGTTTTGAAATAAAATAATTATTTTCTTAAAATATCGCAAATTTTTTCAATAACTTCGTCCAACTTTTCTTTCTTTAGCGATCCTATTCTGTACTCTATTATAGATTTTTCAGCTGTAAAAAGTCTATTTGGCCTTACTTTGCTCTCAACATTCAATCTTCCTTTTTTTAGATCGGTACCTTTTAAATCAATTGAATAGTTATCAAATTTAGCCTTGCTAGTTATCTGACAGAGTATTAAATCATCGCCCTCTAATTTCGCAACCACTAAAGCAGGCCGCTTTTTTACTTTAGTTAAATCAGAAAAAGGAAATTGTATAACTACAACATCTCCTTTTACAAATTCTTCCATGCGCGCTCTTCCTCCTCGCTTAGCCAGTCTCTGGCAAGTGATTTTTCGCTGAGGAAAGTCGTTAAAAGAGTGCGTTTAACTTTAGAAAGCGGCCGGATTTCTATATGATCCTCGTATGCGATAATTGCTACCTTTTTTCCTTTTTTCAAGCCTTCCAAGTCTCTAATCTCTTTCGGGATAGAAATTTGGCCCTTTTCGGTTATTTTTGCAGTTTTAATTTCAAGGGTTTTCATTTCCTTACTAGTAAGAAATGTAAGAATATCTATATAAAGCTTTTGGCGCGTATTTGGAGTTTTTGGATATTTTTAATTCCGCGACTTTTGAAATAATTTTCTAGGCCTATTTCGGGGTTGCGAGCTGATAAATCGAGCGAAATTTATTTCGCGAGAGTTGCAATTTCTCTTCTCTCGCAATTTCTGCGAAATTGCTCGATTTTAAAGGAGGCGAGCATACCCCGAATGTAGTCCGCGGCGCCAGCTGACGCGAAGTCGCAAAAACGTTAATGCCGTCGGCTGATGCCGAGAATTTTGAAATAAACTAAAATCGTGATCTTGATATTAGTTTTGGTTTTTTGAAGTGTATCTCCAAAATTATCGAACCTTCATAATGTGTTGCTTTTTCAAAGGCTGTTCTTATGACACGAACTAAAAATTCTTTCTTCGCTTCGAGTTTCTCTCTTGTTGTTCTAACAGTAAAACCACCTCGGAAGCACTGACGCCTTTCAACCGCGCACATAAAAAAATTTGGTTCATCTTCAAAATTACCGAAAACCAAACTACAAGCTTCAAGCTACTATCTGCGAACAGAGTGAGCAGATGCGAGGAAACTTTGTTTCCGAAGCAGCTACAAGCCAAATTTATGTCAAGCTCTCCTCCATTCCAGTGCTCATATGGTTAAAACTTCCACCTACTTTTTCCTTATCTGTGAGCTCTCGTGCAGTTAAATTGTAAGTGCTTTTAGGAATCTCTATGTAATCCATTTCCTCGTCCTTCTCTATTTTAACTTGGTGCTTTGTGTTTAAATCATAAGTCTTCATTTTGTTCTCTATAAAGTCCTTTATTTCAGAGGCTGTGATTGAATGCGGCTCATAGATAACTTCCAAAAGTCCTCTAAAATCAACAAAAGCGCGCAAGATAGGATCCTGAACTAAAAGATTGTATTGAATGTGTGCAGCGTATGGCGGAGATTTTAAGTTTGTAATTTTTGCAGTTAGTTTGCGCACTTTTTTAAATGGGAGCTCTCCGTAAGTAGGATCAACCCACTTCTCTTTCTTTAGTTTTGGAGTTGGGTTTACAGTGCTTTTAGTTAATTCGCCTGTCATTTTAATTTTGTGAAATTTGTGAGGTTTGTCCAGGTTTTGAGTTTTGAGTTATGGGTTTTGAGTTCCGAACTCATAACTCATAACCCATAACCCATAACCTTAATTATACTTGAAAATAATTCTTCTGTTGTTTGTACGCTTTCTGATATGGCTCGCCTTCTGTTAACTTTTTAATATCCCTGTGGTACTTATCATCCTCGTACTTGAAATCAGCCTTGTTCTGCCTTTCGCCCCATTCCTTTACGCTCATTGAATATTGGGATTGTACCTTATCCCTGTACATCTCAGGAATTACATTAAATGTGCAGAATGGCAAAATTCTGCCATCTGGCATTACATAGTGGATATCACAGCGCTCTACGCGTTCAATATCATAATTATATTTGTCCATGAAATGCATCATTCCGATGAACATCATTTTTGTCTGCAATTCGCCAACAGCAGAGTAATCGTGCTTAATTAACATATTCCATAATAATCGTGAAATCTTGAAATCCTTTGGAGTGTTTTTGCTTTCAGTAAAGGATTTTAATTTGAGCAATAAGCGTGCGCCTGCGCCTACTTTTGTCATTTTTCCTGCATTGATTTCCTCAGCCAGTGTATCTAAATACTCAGTTAAACCCTCAACATCTATAAATCGTGTGATTGGAATGGCTTTTTCTTTTTCCCTATCCAGATAAACATAAGCTCCCATTCCGCAGGCAAAATGAATTGTTAAATCATACTGCGCTTTTTTAGTTATGGCTTCAATAAAATGCGTTATTCTTGAAACACATGGAACAGTAAACCAGTCCTCTCTTGCAATTGCTCCGTTAGTTTGTTCCTCAATTGCTCTAATTGTGCCTGGGATTGTTATTCTCTGTCTTTCTCTAACTCTGGCGGGCATTCTTCCAACAAGCGAAACAGGCTGGAAGTTAACTGCCTTTACGCAATCCAAATTATTTAAACCAAAGTTAATTATCTTCCCAACTTCGTGGTCATTAACACTTCTTATAACAGTTGGAACAAGAACAACATGCTGTTTTGCAGCTCTAAAAGCATCAAGGGCATAAGGAACTTCCCAGTGATTCTTTGGATTTGTTCTTGGAGAAACACCATCAAAACTCATGTAAATAACATTTGCACCTGCTTCTCTGAGTGCTTTTGCGAATTCTGCGCCTTTGTGCGCTACTGTAATTCCGTTAGTATTAAATTGTATATGATCAAATCCAATTGATTTTGTCATTCGAACAATTTCAACTATATCATCTCTTATTGAAGGCTCTCCCCCTGTTATCTGAATTGCATTTGTTGGGACAGGGCGCTCATTTCTGTAATTAAGAAGCATGTTTTTCAAAAGCTGGATTGAGGGCTCGTAGATTGGTTCGCCCTCTTTTGCATAGAAAAAACAATTACTAATCAAAAGACCATCTCCTGCTAGAAATGCGTGAATATTGTCCTCCACTTCAATATCATATACATACATTTCCTCTGTTTTGCTTTCTATAACCTCCTTTACTTCATCAAAAACAAAATCCCCTGCTCTTTCTATTCTTGCACCTCTC
>JBBIPJ010000019.1:1106-9462 GCA_037442905.1 archaeon | reverse complement strand
TGGAAGAAACTTTCTGATTTACGCGTAGTTATTATACATAGGGGCGCGCCGCAGGATAAAAAGGCAATTAATTTTGCAAAAACTGATGTAAAAATTGGCCGCACTTATTTTGAATATTTTGATAAGGAAGAAAATGATTTTGTCTTTATCCCTTTTCACAGAATTCTTGAAATAAAAGCAAAAGGAAAAATTATTTACGCAAAACGCACCACTCATAACCAATAACTAATTATGCAGCCCTATCAATAACAACCTCTGCAATCTCTCCAGAATACTCAGCTATTCTAAGCGTGCTGTCAAGAGCAAGCGCTATATTTAATGCGGTTTCGCTTTTAAGCTTTAGAACCTCCTGAACCATTTCTTTTAATTTATCCCTCACCCCCTCAATTTTATCGATTATGGAGTTTGCAAGCTCTGCGTCTCCTTTGAAAAAAGCCCGCATCACATTATCAAATAATTCGTTTATCTCAAGATTAATGTTCCTGATTTTCTCAATTAAATTTTTTGGCATTCTCGTTGTATTCACCCTGCTGAAATATTTTGCAATGTTTTTTGCGTGGTCAGCGATTCTTTCCAGATGTTTTGTCAGTACTTGATAGTAAAGGCAGTCCTTTGCGCTTATCTCAATTTGCGAATTCGCCCCAGGAACTGTTGCCAAGTTTAAATAGCGCATTGATAAGTAGTGCAATCTGTTAATTGTTGTATCGCGCTCAATAACAGTTTTTGCCAAAATCTTATTTCTGTGAAAAAGAACCTCGAGCGAATCCTTGTGGACATCTTTTGCGAGTAAGTACATTCTTCTGATTAATTTATCAATCGGAAGCTCGCCTGGCTTAACTAGACATTCAATTGAAATTTTTTTCATCCCCTCTTCAACAACTTCCAATCCTATAAGCGAGCTAGCAATTGCTGAAATTTCTTCCCTCAACCCAGGCGGGATTATTTCCTTGCTCTCAATGTTTATGCGCTCAAATCCACCTAAATATTTACTAACAAGTTTTCTTCTCAAGTAATCCCTTTTTATTTTTCCATCAACATTCAAAGTTACTTCCTTAATTTCTTTTGCAGAACTTTCAGGGCTCAAAATCAAATTTCCATTTGCAGAAAAATCAATATAGACATTGCTGCCTGCTTTTAATTTTGTAGAATCAATCAATTTTTTCGGCAAACTTACAACGCAGCTGCTCTTTCCCATTTTAATTAATTTCCTTACTTCCATTTCCGCACATAGGCTGGTATATACAAGCAAAAGTAAATATATACCTTTCGAATTGTTTAGAAATCACTTGTTTTACTATATTCAATTCCCAATCCATCCAAAATTCCTATAACCTTATTCCTGGCTTCACTTTTCAGCCCTTTCCAGTCAATCAAAGCTTTTTTTGCAAAACTTTTTTCTAGCATCTGCTTTACAATTTCCCTGTTCAAAAAATCAGCAGAATAGCGCGGCATTATATGCCCTGTTGCAATATTTTCATCTTCAATCTGAATTTTTGTAAAGCTCGGCGCATAATGAATTCCGCCGAAGCCAATATAATTTTCATGGTGCGTGGTGCGTTTTGCGTTGTGCGTTTCATAAATTTCTTTAATTGCGTTTGCAATTATTTTTCCGCAGTCTTTTCTAACCCATTCGGTTTCAGTTGAACCAATCTCAATAAAAATCAATGGTTTTTCCCAGTCTGTCGGACCGTGATGGGTTACCTCCATAGCAATTTCAAATTCTGGAAAATTCTGCTTTGCTATGCTTTGCAGCCCGATTTTTAAAGCAGAAGGAAATGTAAAGCTTAGTTCATTCTGTCTGCCGCCTAATTCAGCATTCCCGAAATTTCCGCTTGGATGAACAGAAAAAGTTTTTTTCTTTGCTTCGCTTCTGTGAGTTGAAGCAACTATGAAAAAATCAACTTCATTTAAATCAGGAACAATATTCTCGAGTTCTTTTTCGGTTGTAAAAAGAAGAGATTTTGGCGACTCGATTAGCAAATCGCCTAATCCAATTTCTTTTAAATTTGCAGCGATATTTGTTGCTGCCAAATCTTTGTTCCAAAATAAAACTTTCATAATTTATAAATATGTGTGCCCCTACTATTTAAAATATGAACTCAAACGAATATTTTAGATGCTTATCTGATAAGAATTTTGAATTAATTAATTATGAAGAAATTTTTGGAAAAAACACTGAAATCTCCTATGTTTATAAAACATTTGCTGAAAAATTTAATCTAAATGGCGTTGCCATAGACATTGGCTGTGGCGCGGGTATATTAACCAATTTTCAACCTGCACTGGGTTAAAAACAGCCGGATTTAAGAAAATACTTTTATTAGACCCGCTGCATAGGCACCGGCCTTGGCTTCATGAAGGAATTGAATTTATAGAAGCTGGTGAACTTAGATTCCCGTTAAGGAAGCATTCCATTGATCTTGCAGTTTTTCATGGTTCAATGCACTGGATGTATTCCCATTCTCTAGACAAAACAGAAACAATAAAAGAAGTTTTTAAAGAAGCTTATAGGGTAGTTAAAAAAGACGGCTGGATATTTATTTCACTCAGCAATTTTCGAGAAATAGTCACAAGCCTATCTGAAGTCATTCTCCCCATGCATAAAGAAACTAAAATAATATTGGATTTGAATCTTGATTTTAAAAAAAGGATTGCCATCGTTTATGGCGGAACTCCAATTTTCTTATTTTTGCAAAAATAATTTATACAATCCTTTTAACTTCCCCATTTTCCAGAACAAAACCTTAACAGAACTCGTTTTACACCAATCTTTTCACAACACCGTTCTCCAAAACCACAGGAAGTGTATATGGACTTAATCCATCCAAAATTTCTATATCATCCAGAGTTTTCAGTCCCATTTTTTCTGCTGTTTTTTCCAGCCCAAGTTCAACCTCGTGTTCCAATTTTAAAATATATGAATGCATATTTTCAACTCCAGCGCGCAGAGCAGCCAGTGCTCTATGATGCCCATCAACCAGAATATACCTTGGACCATTATGCACAACTAAAAGAGGCTCTGCCAATCCCAGTTTAATCTCATACTCTCTTGCTGCAAGTTCATCCTTGTAAATTTTTGCCTGTGTGGGAATTAAATTTCTTAAAGGCAGATTACCCTCTGTAAAAGTAACTTTTATCCCATGAACAGTTTCAAGAGTTTTTTTCAATGTTTCAACTTTCATTGGAGTTACGCGCTCAATATGCGCTCTTATAACATCAGCATTTGTAACTAGTCCAAGTAAATTTCCTTCCTCATCCACAACAGGGAATCTTGAATGGCCTGTGCGGAACATTAATCTTGCAATCGCATCCATATCCATATTTGGCGGAATAGCAACTACGCGTTTCTGCATTACATCTGAAACCCTTTTGTTCAGCGCTCTAATAACTTGCATGTCAAAATAATCCTTCCCGCCTCTTTCTGATTGTTGCAATAAGATATCCTCAAAAGCCAGCATTCCAACAACTTTTCCATCCCTTAAAACAGGAAATCCATCGTGCTTTGTTTCTCTCATTATTGAAATAGTTTCTCTGATAGTCAAATCAGGAGTTAATGTTGCCGGGTTTTTATTCATGAATTCCTGAGCTTTCATAAGGCAAATAAATGTGTGCTGTGTATTATAAGGTTTGTTAAAAAGGTGGAAAAATGTCCATTATGTACTATCCAGCTCCTGACATTAAGAAAAAAATTGCTCATCTAATTGAGAACAATGGCTTCCATAATCTGAATCCTGAAAGAATTTATTGTTTCAGGAGCAAGGGCTCTTCTTCTAGAAGAATTTTAGCGCGGATTTGGAGCTTTCCAAAAATCTGGCAGCAGGCTTTGTACATGGAGCCGCGGTATGTTATTGAGGTTTTAAGTGAAAGATTTGACAAATTGAGCTCTGAAAAGCAGGAAGAAGTTTTAATTCACGAGTTAAAGCATATACCAAAAAAATTTTCAGGCGGATTAAGAAAGCATGATGAGAAAAATCCGCGCTCAATAAGATTTTAGTTTGTTAAAGCATTTCTTCTATTTCTTTCTGCGCCTGTTTAATAAAATCCTCAATCCTCACTCCATACTTCACTTTCCCATCCTTATGCGACCTCACAGCAATTTTCTTATTTGCTTCCTCCTTCTCCCCGCAAACCACAATATAATTTATTTTCTGCATTTCTGCATTTCTTACTTTATAATCAATTGTGTTCGGCTCAAAGTCTGCAACAACCCTCAGCCCCTCAGCCCCCAATCTCCTTTTTACCCATTCAGCATACTTAATATTTTTATCACTCATTGAAAGCACAGCAACTTGAACAGGCGCGAGCCAGAGCGGAAAAGCCCCTTTGTAATGCTCAACTAAAATTCCAATAAACCTTTCAATACTTCCATAGATAACTCTGTGTATAATAACAGGCATTTTTTGCTTTCCATCTCTATCAACATAATTTAAATTAAATCTCTGCGGCATCTGAAAATCAACTTGGACTGTTGCACACTGCCAGCTTCTTCCAAGAGAGTCCTTTATGTGGAAATCAATTTTTGGCGCATAAAAAGCGCCCTCGCCTTTGTTTATTTTGTACTTAATTTCCATTTTTTTGAGCGCATCTTCCAAAGCTTTTTCTGCCAAGTCCCAGCTTTCCTTTGAGCCCATAAAATTTTCAGGCCTTGTTGAGAGCTCAACATGATAATCAAAGCCGAATTTTTTGTAGAAGTAATCAATTAACCTTACAACATTTTCAATCTCTTTTTCTACCTGTTCTTCTGTTGCAAAAATGTGCGCATCATCCTGGGTAAAAGTTCTTAGTCTAAACAAGCCTGCGAGAACACCGCTTAATTCATTTCTGCTTACAATCCCGAGCTCAGCAAGCCTTAAGGGCAGTTCCTTATAGCTCCTGTATACAGACTTATAAACTAAAATTGCTCCAGGGCAGTTCATTGGCTTTAATGCAAAATCCCTGTCCTCAACTTTTGTAAAAAATACAAGGTCCTTATAATGTTCCCAGTGCCCGGAAACTTCCCATATTGACTTGTCAAGAATTATCGGGGTATTTATTTCCAAGTAGTTGTTTTTTACATGTTCATTTTTCCAAAACTCAATTAACTTATCCCTTATGACAAGCCCTTTTGGATGGAAAAAAACAGTTCCAGGCCCGACTTCCTGAAAAGAAAAAAGCCCTAATTTTGGCCCCAAAATTCTATGATCGTTTTCAGACAACTTTTCCCTGTCTATTCGCGCAGTTTGCTTCGGAAGTTTTTTTGCAAGTGGTTTCTCGATTCCTGCTGTTATAACTCTGCTGAGTTCGCTCAGAGGATGCCCCTTGCATTTCATTTCAAACATTTTGTAATATCCAAAAGGCGCTCTTCCCACTTCAATTCCGGATTTTTTTAACTGCTCTTCCAGCAAATCCATAATTTTCAGCGCTGTTTGTGGGGAAGAAGGCTCTGCTCCATAGAGCAAGTGCACATAAGGATAGAGAAAAACTTTTTCGCAATTGATTTGTTTGAGAACATCTTTCAAATCAGCTACAGTTCTTTCAGAAATTTCCTTTTCATTGCCCTCATCTGATTTTTCGCTTGCAAATCTTACAAATAAACACTCTTCCATTCCACCTTTTTTTTCTTTTTCAGATATTTTCTGGGCTAGTTTTGTCTCTTTTGTTACCTCATATCTAATATAATCAACATGCTGAAGCAGGGTTTTCATTTTACTCAGAATTAAAGTGTTTAAGTTTATATTTCTTTACAATTCTAAAAATACACTCTCTTGAAACATTAAAAGCAGAGGCTAATTTTCTTATAGAATGCCCACGCTCATACAAAAATCCAACAGCGCATATTTCTAAATTGCTTAAAACTGGTGGCCTTCCGCGTCTAGGATCAGGGTTAGCACTAGAATTTTTTTTCAGTCCGTTCTGTCCGAGATTGTAGTGCTTGTTTCATTTTAATTTTCAGAAATAGTTGTTAAAGTTCTATTTAAATCTGGTGTCACTAAATTCTCCTTTTTACTTTTCCCTCCTCCTCGTCCATCTGAATTATTTTAAAATCCTCAATTATAGTTTCGTGGTCAAAAGCCAATTCTAGAGATTCAATTTCATTCAAAGTTTTGTATCCAACATCCTCTGTCTCTCTGGGATTTCCAGCCATTTTTCCTTTTTTTGGAGTTGCAAAGAAGACAATTGAAACTGTATGCCCTCTTGGGTCTCTGTCAGGCTCTGAATAAACACCTAAAATTCCCTCAAGCTCAACTTCCAATCCTGTTTCCTCTTTTACTTCTCTGACTGCGGCTTTTTCAACTGTTTCTCCATACTCAACCATGCCGCCGGGCAATGCATATCTTCCCCTAAAAGGCTCGGTTTTTCTCTTAATTAATAGAATTCCTTTTTTCTCGTCCGCAATAAGGACATCAACAGCAAGTTTCGGATATTTGTCCGTCATTTTTTCTGCTCCGGCGATTTTTCATGGATTATGTGCCAAATTTTTTCCCGCGGAATTTTAAACAGTTTTTCCAAACTTTCCAAATTGTAATCTCCGCGTGCATATAACTTTCTTATCGCATCTGCAATTCTTGGCTGAACTCCGTGATGCTCAAATTCCCCCTCGACTGCAATATGATAAATCTCTGAATTTAAATAATCTCTCACTTCGCGCGGAGTTAAATTAAAGGCGCTGCCTGAAAAAATAATTTTGTCCAATTCCCTGCAATGCATTATAATTTCGTGCGCAGCGTGCATTGTTAGCCCGCAATTAATTATTAAAACTCTTGTCTCTGGAGGAATTTTCCATACATCTTCCTTATTTTCCAATATGAACTCAATAAGTTCTTGCATAAAGAATTTTAAGCATTGGTTATTAATATAGTTCTCATGGACTTATTTAAGAAAAAGTGCTTAGTGGAAAAAAGGAGTGGCGCTGCTCTGTGTACAATCATTTTAAGGGCAGGATTTTCTAGACTATTTTCTTTCAACCCAGTGTTTATCAATCTCTTCCCTTACAGCTTCAACTATCCAAAAAACCAATGGAAAAGCTTCTCTAATTCTTTTCATTTATTCTGTCTCAACAAAAACCCATTTATCAAGATACTGCTTTGCTTCAGGCTCTGTGCGCTCAAAAGCCTTGCGCTCAAAAACAACTTCCTCCAGAGTCCTGCAAGTTCTCATTATGTTCACAGCATCCTGAACATTAATCGGATAATGAATCCTTAGAACTCTCGCTCTGCTTGACACTTTATTCAGATCTGTCCTGTTCTTAATAACAAACTCATCAAACCCTTCCATCTTTTCAACTACCTCTACTGATCGCAAGTCCTACTTCGTGTAGTTACCACAAGCTGCGAGCTACAAGCTGCCAGCCATTTTTTATTTTTTTCCAACAACGCTTTCCAAAAGCTGCTCAATTTTTTCTTTTGGAATTCCTGAAGTTCCAAGCCCGCTTGCAAGTCTTTCTGCAACTTTTGTGAGCTCCATCGGGAATATGATTTTTGTTGCCTTTCCCTCTGCAACATCTTTTAATGCTTTTAGGTAAAGATAAGCTATAGTTGAATTGCTCAATCCGCCAGCAGCCTCTTCCAATGCTCTTATGCGGATTTTAGTTGATTCTGCCTCCTGAATAGATGCGTTCTTATACAATAATGCAACTTCTTCAGCTTTCATTGCTTCAACAACATCTTCCGGCGGAGTAACTCTCTGAAGTTCAATTGTAATTATTTCAACACCCCACTCTAATGTAAGTTTTTGAGTTTCATCTTTTAACTGCTTGTTTATTTCAGCTATTTTAGCATACAAATCCTGCAATTCTAAGTTTCCAACAACATTTCTAATTCTGCTCTTTACATGCTCCTCAACTGCTTTTCTGTAATCCTCCTCAACCACCAACTCGGCTTTTACAGCATCTGTAACTTTTAAATAGATAACAGCATCAATCACAAGTTTTACAGCATCCTTTGTAATAACTTCCTGCGGCGCAACGTCTATTGTCTCCACTCTTAAGTCATATTTTGCAAAAGTTTCAATTATAGGAATAATAAAAACCCATCCCGGGCCGACAAGCCTGTGGTATTTTCCAAACCTGAAAACAACCCCGCGCTCGTACTGCTTGAATTCAAAAATGATCTTTCCAAGAATCCACTGCCTTGGGTTTTTAATCAGCAAGCCAAGTCCTGCGAATATCAATATTACCGGAATTGCTACCACAAGGAATAATACCATCTCTGCCTGCCCAAATTTACCACTATATAATGGTAAAAAGTAGTATATAAAGATTTTGGGCTAGAGCGCCTCACAATTATGGTTCCCCAGCAGCCGACCTCAGTTAAAGCGAGGTATAATCAGCTGGCGCTTATTAGGCTGCATTCGCTTGTGAAATAACTGTAGCGAAGCA
>JBBIPJ010000019.1:0-1096 GCA_037442905.1 archaeon | reverse complement strand
CTGAGCTTCTACTTCTATTTGTGACTGAGGTGCCTACGTTTAAAGCGCCTCACAATTATGGTTTTCCGGAAGCCTGTGCTCTCCGCAGAAAAGCTCTGTGCAAAACCTGCATCTGAAAGGCAAAGTAGCAATATTTTTGCACTGCGTGCAGACAGCTTTTAAAGGGGTCCCTTTTTTGACTTTTTGTGGCTGTGGCTCTAACCTCTCCTTTACCCCAAAAGCCTTTGGAACCGCAACTGGAATCTCAAAACTCTCAGCCTCGCGGTGCTCAGCTGCTTTTGTGCGCTTAAAGAATGTATAATAAGTGAGCGCTCCAACAGATGCTCCAATCCCTATCAATGCTATTATTTGCTCTACACTCATTATTTGCCCTTTACAAGTTTAGATAGACTACTCCCTATTCCTTTAAATACATTTGTGAGCCCAGGCAATAAATTCCTGATGTTTTGCCTTATTTTATCAAGCAATCCGCCTGCGCCTGCTGGTTTTGACCACTTTATTTCAAGGGAATTAAAAGCTGCCTGCTCAAGATTTTGGCACTTTATTTTACCGCTGCTCAGTGTGCATCCTGCAGTCAGGGTTTGAACACTCACATCAGATGGCAAGTTAAGCTCATAGTTCACTTTTTCAATAGGATAAGTAACTTCAGTTATTCCTGCTGTAATAATTGTAACTTTTGGATTTGCCAATTGTTTTCCAGGCATGATTGAAAAAGTGCCATTCTCCCCGGCTGCGATTAGGCTTGCTGAATCAAATTCAGCTGTTACAAAGTAAGATGTTTCAGTATCAGTCAGCAAGAGCGGCTTTCTGAATATCACTCCAAGAACGCTCTCCTTTGCCCCTGTACTTGCAGTTGCATAAGAAGGCCCTTCAAGAACTTTCATTGTTCCAAGGCTATCTGCTGCCTCAAAATTGCTCACATCTGTTAATGGAATGCTGTAAACTAATTTTGTCATCTGCCCGAAATCCTTTGTTGTATTACCACATGAAAATGCCCATATAACTTTGCTATGTGCCTCGCCTTCAGCAGAAACATCATTTACAACATTCACTGCTCCAAGAGAACATTTCTCAGACTGCGCGCTTACTGGCTTTG
>JBBIPJ010000018.1:3979-9468 GCA_037442905.1 archaeon | reverse complement strand
TTTACTTTGCCCTATTTAATTGTTTTTCTATTGCTTTTGCAAGTTCGTGAGAATTTGGATTTACAAAAATACAATCCTTTGAATTTCCAGCTTCTTTCAATCCACCAATGTTTGTTGCAACAGCTCTCAATCCGCACGCAAGAGCCTCTGCTAATGCAACTCCATACCCCTCTGTTCTGGATGGCATCACAAAAAGTTTTGCTTCATTCATAGCTTGAGCCAATTCCTTTGGGGTTTTTTCTCCAGAAAAAATTACCTTTCCACTTAGCCTTTTTTGTTTAATTAAGTTTTTTAAATTTTCATAAAAATCATTTTCAATAATCGGCCCTGCTATAATTAACTTATAATTTGAAAACTTTTTGCCCAGATTAGCAAAGGCCTCTAAAAGCAAGTCAATTCCCTTTGAATACTGAATTCCGCCTGCAAATAAAATTTGATTTTTTTTCTTTAATCTTAACTTTTTGAAAATCTTTTTGTCAATTTCATTTTGTCTGTACTCAAGATTTTTATGATGATAGCCATGTTCAATTAAATGTGCGCCCAAATCCCTGCTCACAACAAAAACTTTACTTGCATTTCTCAAAGCTAAATTATTGAAAATTCTGTAAAATGGCTTATCCATATTAACTAGAACATCCGAGCCATGACAGGTGACTGTGTATTTAATTCCAAAAAATTTCTTTGCCAAAAAAGCAAGAAATCCAAAAGTTGTTGCATAATGCGCACTAATCTCTTTAATCTGCTTTTTGTGTGCCCAAATTTTAAAAAATAGTTGCAGGCCGTTTTTTATAAAAGGTCCGCGCTTAACCAGAATTAAATTTTTTTCGCTTTTCGGATTTAGACTTGTCCCGATAAAAAGTGTTCTCTCTCTATTTTTTTCAAACTCTATTTTTGCCTGGAGTTCAACCCCTCTATACGGCGGTGGATATGGGGCAAGAATAGCTTTCATATTGCAAAACTTTTAATTTATTTTAAACTTACAGAGAAGCTTATTTAAATACTCTCCAATATATCTTTTCTTCGGGAGAGAATGGAGATATTAGAGCGCTTTGATGACGGCTCAGTAATAGCATTGCTCGAAATAGAGAAATTGCATGACCACGAGCAGATAAAGCCGGACAAATTAGCACAGCTTGTAAATGAGATTAAGCATGACAGGGAAGTAAAGTATCCAGTAATTGTTGATAAGTATAGCAGTGTTGTTCTGGACGGGCATCACAGATATTTTGCCTTGAAAGAGCTTGGCTGCAAATTTGTTCCTGTGCATGTGATTGATTACTATGATCCCAATATAAAAGTTGAAAGATGGTATCCGATTATTAAAACAAAGAGAGAGGTTAAAGCTGTTTTTAAAGCCCTTCAAAATGATGGCTACAAAATAGAACAGGTTGAAAATGAGGATGTTTTAAAAGTTGTTATTGATTTGGGGCAAGCCTGCCTTGGACTAATTGTTGAAAATTCTCGGGAAGAATATTATTTGGCGCATAAAAATTATTGCAATTTTCAGGAAGCTATGCAAGTTGTGAAGCATGCAATTGAAATTGAAGGAAAAAGAAAAGAATTAGACCATGTTGGAGAGGAAAAAGAATTGATTGCAATGTTAAAGAGCAAAGAAGCGCGCATGGCTGTAATTACTCCGCAGATAACAAAAGAAAAAGTTGTTGAAACAGGAGCAAAGGGGAGTCCAATGCCCCCAAAAAGCACAAGGCATGTTTTGCCTGAAAGAAAATATTACTCCGTTTCGCTTTCTGATTTAATGGCTAAATAATGCGGACTCGTGGACTAGCGCACTCGCGTACTCGTAAAACTAATAATTGTTGAAATCTCTCATATTGCCAATAAAATTATTCATCATCCTAGAAAGGTGGTTAATCCTTTCGAGCAAATTATCTGAAACCATTTTATCAATAAAGCCTAAATCTAACGCAAGTTTTAAATGGTTTTCAGTTTCCTTTAAGCTCGAGAAAGCTGTTGAGATAAATCTTGCACAATCAGCCTTGCTGCGTCTAGAGGCGCCTTCACAAATATTTGAATTTACACTATGCGCACTCCTTCTTATTTGAGCAGTTAATCCAAATATTTCCTCTCTTGGCCATTTAGCAGTAACTCTATAAATGTCAAGTGTAAGTGCATATGCCATTTTGTATATCTCTAATTCAGTATAATCTTTCATAAATCGTGGTGCGGTTTGTTTAGGTTATAAATTTTTCCTAACTCTATCACCCTTGCTTCAGTTTAAACTATGGTTCATCTATTGCGAGTCCGCGAGTCATCGAGTCAGCTATAGCTTCTTCAAAATTCTCATCAATCCCATTCCTTTAATTCTTTTCATACTTCCTTTTGCGCAATCTTTTTCTGTAAATCTTTTAATTCCATCTGGTTTTACTCCATTTCCAGAAATGCATACTGGCACAGGGTCAGATGAATGAGCTTTTTTCTCAACAGGAGTTGAGTGGTCTGCTGTTATAACTAAAATGCACTCCTCCATTGCACTCCTTAAAATTTCCAGTTGTTCATCTATGCGCCGTATCATTTTTATTTTCCCCTCAAAATTTCCATCATGCCCAAAATTGTCTGTTGCTTTTATGTTCACAAGAACAAAATCATATCTTTCCAAAGAATCAACAGCGGTTTTGAATTTTCCATGGATATTTGTGTCTTCAGTTCCGCTTGCTCCTTCCACTTCCAAGATATCCAGACCGCAGAATTTTGCAACTCCTCTAACAAGAGCTACAGTTGCAATGCATGCCCCTCTTAAATTATGCAATTCCCTAAAAGTTGGGACCTTTTTATAAACTCCTGCCCCCCGCAGAAGAATCATGTTTGCGGGCAGATCTCTATTTTGGTTTAATTTTAATTTGCTCAATTTTTCATAGCATTTTCTTGTAAAAGCATTTAGCGCTTTGGCTGTGGGCGATGAGCCTTGGGCTTTTAGCACTTTTACCCCTGTTTTATGCGGATCAGTATCGCAGCCCCGCAGCCCCTGAGCCCCGCAGCCCCTTAAAACTAAAACTGCTCTGTGGTCAACTGTGTGCTTAAAAACAAAATCAATTCCAATATCAATTTCATTCACAGTTTTTTCGAGTTCAGATAAATCTCCGCGAATTCTTCCAGCGCGCCTGTCAATTACCTTGAAATTTTTGTCAACAGTTGCAATATTTGCGCGAAAAGCAATATCACCTTCATTTAATTTAATTCCTGCGCCCAAAGCTTCCAGCGGCCCGCGCCCAGGATAATATTTTTTTAAATCATAGCCCAATAGAGATAAATGTCCTGTGTCTGAATTTGGAACAACACCTTTTTTCACAACATCCATCACTCCGTTAATTCCTCTGCTGGATATTGAATCAAAATTTGGCTTGTTTGCATACTCTAGTGGAGTGGCTCCTCTTTTGCCTCTTATATCAGAGATTCCATCGCAAATAAGAAGAATGTATTTCATATTGTCTGCTTTTAAATTGCGAAATATAAATATATGGCTCTCTCACACTTATAATCTGATGGAAGTATACAAACCTTTAGAGTGCCCAAATTGTGGAGAAGGTGCTTTTAGAATTCTTGCTCGATTAAAAAAGCCAATAAGCCTAATTTTTGAGAGTACTATGAAAAAGAACGCATCGCGTTTGATGCGGGAATTCCATGAAAACTTAAAAACATTTGACGATGGCTTAAGAGTGGAGTTTTGTGTAAAGTGCGGGACATTAATTCTTATCCCGCAAAGAGTTATGCTCCACTAACTTAACTTCATTAAAGTTTCTTCTTCAAAGTTAAACACTGCCTATCTGTTCAATGGAATCTTTACTGTTGATACATTTACTTTCTCGTTCTCTTTGCTTGTCAGTTCCTCTGTGCCAATCTCAATTTTTCCCACCTGCAAGTCATTCAAGAATCTATTGCGCACAATCTCTGCAACATCCACTGCCCTACTAATAGCGCGCCCTCTTGCTTCTATGTTCACATTTTTCTGCCCGTTGTTAAACTGAGTCACAACTGCAAGCACATAGTTCATAACTGGTTTGTTTCCAACGAATACTGTATTCTCAGCTGCTTCTGTCATTTTGCTCCCTCCCTTTTGTTACTGAATTCTGTTAAGCAGAGAAATTAGAAATAAGGCTATTTAAATAAGTTTTGTTTAGCTCGGCTTTGTGTAAAAAGTAAAACATGGCTCGCAGCTTGCAGTCATTTCTTTGAAATTTGTTAAGTTTGAAGTTTGAGGTTCGAAGTTTTTAATTCATACCTCTAACGTCAAACTTCAAACCTCTAGCCTTAATTTACTTCAACTGCGAGCTACTAGCTACAAGCTACAAGCAAAAAAGAATAATGACTTAGTACACAAGCTGGCATACCAAAAATCTATTTTATCGTAATCGTATCTTTTCCCTCAAACTCCGTATTGTTGAATAATTATAAGCTTTTGCCCGCGCGCAATAAACTCTTTCAAGTATTATGGAGTTAACAAAGATTTATAAACTGACTATTGAGTTTTTAGTTCATGGAAGTGCTGAAAGGCAAATTGAGATCTTATAGAAAAGAACAAGTTGTACTTACGCCGCACGTTATGTTAAAGCTGTTAGAAAGAGAGATTAACAAGGAAATGATAGTGGCTCATTTGTTGAATCCTAATAAGCTCATTGATTTTGAAGAACAAAGATCAAAACATTCAAAGGAGAAAAAATATAAGCTTATATTTGAGCTGAGCAGCACAAGATATTTAATCATAGTAGCTACGATAAACAAATATATAAATGTTGTAACCGTCTTTATCAGATATAGAAAGTGGCGCCGCGAGAAAAGGATGGGGGTAAAAAAATGACAACAGATTATAAATTTGACTATGACGAAGCGAATGATACCCTATTCATATACCGAAAATCAGAGCATAAAGTAAAAGGAAGTTTGGACGTGGGTAATTTCATTATTGACATAACACATGATAACATAGTAAGTGGCCTAGAGATTTTAGACACAAGCGAGGTAATGGAGAATCTTGGCATTAAAAACCCAAAAGAAATTTTGCGTAACATCAAAAATGCGCAGTTGAGAATAGTTTTTAAGAAGGATTCAATAGTTGTTTACTATGTGCTTCTAGCTAAGTTAAAAAACAAGGAAGAGAGAATTGGAGCAAGTATTGCAGTGCCTGTTTCAAAATAATAATAAAAATAATAAAATAATATATACAATAATTGGCGCAGTTATTTTAATTTAATATTTTATAATGAAAATTACAAGAGATAAAGAGTTAAACACCGACTATATCCAAATAAAAGATAAAGTTGAAAAGGGCGAGGTAAAGAAGACTATATCTGTCAACGATGAGATTATATTGGACTTCTCCTCTGACATGAAATTGCTTGGAATTGAGATTTTGAACGCAGAAAAATATTTGGGCGCTGCTGCTAATCGACGAGTTGCACGCTCTGTTTAGTCAATCCGCATTATTCAAACTTTTATTTTATCTCAGCAACAAGTTTATTCTTCACCTCTGGATG
>JBBIPJ010000018.1:0-3914 GCA_037442905.1 archaeon | reverse complement strand
ACTCTTATGGCATAGGAATTTCCGCTCAGAGTTACATTTGTTTCAAACCCAAGCCCCCAAATGCCAAGCTCTTTTTCCTTTTTCTCAATATTCTTTGATATTTCTTCGCTAAAAAAAGCTTCGCCACATTTTTTGCAAACATCTGCTGGAAAGTTCCCTATCAAAGTTCCGTAAACATTGTATGGAATTGTCTTTTTTTCCAATTTTCCCTTATTGCATGAAGGACATTTTGTCATTTTTCTCAGCCTAAATAAACTGTTATCACGAAATTAAAATTTCTGCGCGGCACATAAACCACATTTATATAGCGCCAGCGCGCGATTATTTTATGATCGGTTTTAGTTTTTGTGCCTAAATGTATAGTAGTTTTAACTTGCTCAACTGTAATTGCATATTCGCGCATTCTTTGCTTTGCGTGCAGGCTTAATTTTATTTTCATGTATATACCGTGTTTACATGTATTTATATTTTGCTCTTTAAAATTAAGTGGGCGGGTGAAGATATAAATCTTTTTTAACTCCACAACCCTTGCTCCGGTTTACGGCATTGTCTCATCTGCGGGTGAAAAAATAATGCGAGCTCGAGGGTGGTAAAATTTATAAAGTATATAAATATAAAAACAAATATATGGGCAAAAAAGGGTTTGCTAAGGCAGGTTTAACAATACGATTGTTAGGTGCAACAATTGGTGCTATTGGATTTTATTTTTTAGCCTTTCAACGAACTATAATCGGCACTGCTTTAATCGGATTTGGAAGTTTATTAATTGCGATTGGCGCTACTATGTGAAAAATGGTTAACGAAATTTTAATTGCAAAAATAATTGCAATTGTTTTTTTAGCAATAGCTTTATATATAAGTGTTTTGAAAAAAAAGAATGTTGTTATTTCAATAGCCATTATTATTATTGGGTTAGCTGTTTTTTTGGCGTTAAATTCTTTAAGTTAAACCATCACCCTTTGGGCGACAAAAATTCACATCGCCCTAGAATAAGGCAGAACCCGTTTACAAAAAATTTAAATACCCCTCCCAACTACTACAGCGTACAATGGAGCGCGGAAGTGGGACGCGAACTTTGAAAATAATTTTAATTCTCTCAGTTCTACTTTTAGTTTTGCCATATGCTGCTTCTGCTGATATTGTTGTTTGGAAAACAACCTATGCTGAGGGGCCTGCTCCGACTTATGCAAATGTAACTGCGAGATTACAAGCCCCAAATGATGGGCAAACTTTGGACCTGAACGCAAGGCAGGATGAATTCACAACAATGTACAGATGGAACAATTCTGGCATATATGGAAACGTTCAGGGAATTAATGTTACATTTAAAATAACAGATGTAAGCCTCAATGTTAGTGGTTTGGTTTATGTAAGCGTTGATGGAGTTTTTGGGGATGAAAAAGGAAGCGCAGCAACTTGCGAATTCTTTAACATAAGAACTAATTATTTCGGGGGCGGAACTTCTGGGAACTTAATTTGCAATGTTCCTCTCAATGATTATATGGACACAAACTTTATGGACATCCGCTTTTTGTCTCGAGCAGATGTTCAATTAGGAGTTCGCCGCATAACAATAGATTATGTTGAAACAAATGTGACATACACTCCACAAACATTTTCTGGCTCTCCTGTGCTTATTGAGGAGCTTTCAGACCACTTCCATATTAACAATACAAATGAAAATTATTTTGTAAATAAAACAACCGATGAAATTATAATAGATAATGCACAAAGCTATTGGGGCAAACTTGAATTGTGCTGGGAGGTTTCTGAGACTGGCTTTACAAACTGTGGCAAAAATGTTCAGTGGACATGGGAGTACTATGGGAGCAATACTGACCGCGCTGTTCTGAGAGGAACTGCTCCTCTTGATCCAAACAGGCCAAAAGAAGTTGCAGCAATGAAGGTTGATTTTGACCTGAGAAATACAAGCGCAAGAATGTATCTCAATACCTCTGCTGAAAATCAGGGAACAAGCCAGGGTTCAAATGTAAATCTCTCAATGAGAGCGACTGAAATTAAAGTGGATAGCACTCAGAACAACGATAATCTGTGGGTGCAGAATGTCTCAACTCTGGATGATTGGGAGATTAATTTCTTAAACAGCTCTTCGCTTCAGAAAGAATGGGGCGACAATAACGGAACATTGTTCAATCAGCATTATGTTCTGAGCGATGATATAACAAGGAAAAAAGTTCGCTTTTGGTGGGAAAAGAATTACACGCGCAACAGCACATTCTTCGAGACAAATACAACCCTAAATGTTTCAGGCGGAAATTTCCCGAATGCAAAAGTAATTGTTAAAGTTCCAATGGGGGATGTTTCTCCGCATACAAAACTTTCAACAAACTTTTTCTGGGTTGACCCTGTGATAAAAGATTTGCACTCAATGAATCTTACAAAGCCAAACATAAATCCAATCACTTCTGATGTTTATCAGGGAAGGACTTTCAATCTTACTTGCCCATTCGGAAGCGCAGGAGTTGGGCAAGGCCCGAATGTTTCTCTAACTGCAAGATATTGCACAGGAGATAACTGCGCTCCAAGTACAAACATTCCAGCAAGTGGAGGCCCGCTAAAGGACTTGAGCGGAAATCCAACTTTGAACACTCCTGAAACAGGAATTCATGAAATTCAGGGAGTAACTCCAGGGGAGTACAGAGTAACCTGTGTTGCTCTTGACAATGACAACTCCATTAAGAAAACAACAAGGACAGTGAATGTAACTGTTATCCAAGCAAACAACTGGAGCAACTGGGCGGAAACAGAAACAGGAGCGGATTCTCATTTGGAAGCGCGCCGAATTATCAATATTATAGCTCTGATGGATTGAGAGAGGAAATCAATTTTGGAAATGTTTATGTTGAATCAAGCCCTGTCATAAGCAAAGAGGGAATATTTTTCCAAGCAGCTGATGCTCTTTATGCTTACGACCACAATGGAAAGCAGATTTGGAATTCAACTATAATTGACAGCTCATTTGGGGTTCCAGCACTTGCAGAAGGAGTTATTGTTTTTGGGGATAATACTTACAATAATTTAAACATAAGAGCAGTAAATGTGACAACAGGCGCGCAACTATGGAGCTATACTGATACAGGCACATTTTCAATAGCATATCCTATAATTGCGAATAACAGAGTATGGATTAATGGAGGAGGTCGTTCATCCTTTATAATTGTTCTAAATTTCACAACAGGAGACTTGATATGGCGAATCCCCTATCCCATTGTGGATTGTCCAAATGTTGGGGAACAGAGAGCCGATCCTATAAATCCTGCAATTGTGTCTGATGGAATTGTAATCTTTTCTGCAACGCACGGGGGAGCAACATCTCAACAATGTAAAGCTACAGTTATTGCGCTAAATGAGTCTGATGCAAATCAACAGCTCTGGAATTACACAACAGATGGCGTAATGCGGGAAGGGATTAGGGATAGCACTCCTTCAGTGTTTGGAGACTATGTTTTTGTTCCTATTACCAATGAGTATGGAAACGGTTATTCCTATGCCATAGCTCTGAACAAAACAAACGGGCAGCAGATTTGGAGGTACAATCTAACAGAGATTGGCCAAAGTTTTGAGCGCAACCTGCCAGCCTATTATGCAGGAAAAGTTGTATTTTCTTCAACAGACTGGACAGACTCAAGAATCTATATGCTAAATGCATCAACAGGGAATTTAATTTGGCAGTACAACTTGGCAGGCGCAGATATGTGGGGCTCTCCAACAATTGCAGAAAGCCAGGTTATATTTGGAGTGGGAGTGGATGTAAGCACTGGCGATTGTGGCTCTGTGGGATGTAAAATCTATTCCTTAAGCTCTTTGAATGGAAGCCTTCTCTGGACTGTCAATACAGACGGCCCAGTATACTCAACCCCTGCTGTTATTGATGATGCTGTTTATGTTGGAGC
>JBBIPJ010000017.1:3906-9563 GCA_037442905.1 archaeon | reverse complement strand
GCTTGCAGCTTGCAGCTTGCAGCTTGCAGTTATTTTTATTGCGCTTTCAAAAGCTTTTGTAAATAATCCATCGCCTGCATTTATTGCAAGAGCCTCGCCCCAAACTTTCCAGACAGTTGGCTTTCCTCTTCTCAATTCATCCCTGTCCTCAATATCATCATGAATCAAACTAAATCCATGTATCATTTCAATTCCTGCAGCAATTGGCAAAACATTTTTTATTTTTCCTCCAACTGCTTCACAACTAATCAAACATAAGACAGGGCGGATTTTTTTTCCACCAGCGTTCATATGATATTTAATTGGCTCATAAAGTTCTTTTGGGAAACTTTTAGAAATCACTCTATTGATTTCTCTGTCTGCTAGCTTACCATATTTTGCCAACTCCCTTTCTATATCCATAGAGGATACCGCATTTAATGATTTAATATATAATTATAAATAGATTCTCAATTTAATACTCAGCATGGAAAAATTCAATTTTAGCACAGGGGACAGAGTAAGAATAACAGCAAAACAAAGTGTGTATGAAGGGATAGTCATGCCTCGCCCAGAATTGGCAGACAAGGAACATATTGTTCTAAAACTGGATAATGGCTATAATATTGGAATTCTAATCAGCTCAATTATAAAAATTGAAAAGTTAGGGGCTCAGGGGCTGCGGGGCTCAATGGCTCAGGAAAGCGAATTAAAATATGATTCTGAAAAGCCAAAAATTTCTGTAATTGCAACTGGCGGAACAATTACAAGCAAGGTTGATTACAGAACAGGCGGGGTTTTTCCATATACAACTGCTGAAGAGCTTTTGGAGAGCGTTCCAGAGCTTGCAAAAATTGTAAATGTAAAACACATTTTAAAGCCGTTTACTTTGTGGAGCGAGGATATGACTCCAAATGAATGGGGGGAAATTGCAAAAGAAGTTGCAAAGGAATTAAATGACTCCGAAGTGCGCGGTGTAATAGTAACTCACGGAACAGACACGCTGCATTACACAGCAGCAGCGCTTTCATTTATGCTGAAAAATTTAAACAAGCCAGTTGCTCTTGTTGGCGCGCAGCGCTCAGTTGACAGGGGAAGTTTTGACGGAAACATGAATTTAATTTGCGCAGCTCATTATTGTTTATCTGATATTGCAGAGGTTGCAATTGTCATGCACGGCAAAACTGATGATGAGTTTTCAATTGCCTCAAGGGGAACAAAAGTGAGAAAAATGCATTCAAGCAGAAGGGACACTTTCCGCCCGATAAATGAATTTCCGCTTGCAAAAATTTTCCCTGATGGAAGTATTGTTATAACAAATCCAAAGCACAGAACGTGCTCAGATTCAAAAGTTGAGGCTGATACAAAATTTGAGGAAAAAACTGCTTTAATTTATTATTACCCAGGAGCAAGCCCTGAAATTCTGGATTATTATGTTTCAAAAGATTATAAAGGAATTATAATTGCAGGCACAGGGTTCGGGCATGTTTCAACAAATCCATTAAAAGAGGAAAACAAATGGCTTCCCTCAATTAAAAAAGCAGTTGAAAAAGGAGTTTTTGTCGGAATTACAACACAAACTCTTTACGGAGAAACCGATCCTTTAGTTTATTCAGCAGGAAGATTGATTCAGGAAGCAGGCGCTGTTTATTTGAAAGACATGCTTCCAGAAGTTGCATATGTAAAACTTGGCTGGGTTTTGGGGCAAACAAAAGCCCTTTCGAAAATAAAAGAGCTAATGCTCACAAATGTTGCAAACGAATTTACAGAAAGGATTGAGCCGGAAACATTTTTGTATTAATAGAAAAGTATTTAAACACTTAAGTACTCAAGTACTCTAGTACTATGACCCAAATAAAATTTGATGTTGACGAAAAACTTGCTAAGGAATTTAAACAGGCTGTCATAGCGAAGCATGGGACACTTGACTTAAAACCTGAGGGAGAGGAAGCCCTGAGGTTGTATGTGGCGCATCATAAAAAGTTTATTTTAAAACAGCCAGCAGAAGACCCTCTTAAAAGACTAATTGGTTTATGCAAATCAGAAGGAAGGCACAATGCCCTTGAGGATCTAAAAAAGTTAGATAGGGGCGAATTATTTAAAACCAAAGTTTATGGAAAGAAAAAATGATTTTTCTTGATACTACTTTTTTAATTGGTAGTCTAGATGAATCAGATGACTACCATAGCACATCAGTTCCTGTAATTTCAGATATTTTTCATGGAAAGTTGGGAAAGGCTATTGTAACTGATTTTATAATAAATGAGGTGAGTTCAATATTAAATAGTAGGCCGAAAATAACTTATTCACAAATCAAAGAAGCAGTTGAAATACTGTTAGCATCTCCTCATGTAGAAATTATTTATATTGATGAAACATTGCTTAAAGAAGCTCTTGAAGTATTCGGGCAATATAAAGGTGACTTAAGTCTAACTGATTCTATGAGTGTGCACATAATGCAAAAATATCATATAAAAGAAATTTATTCACACGATAGCGATTTTGACAGAGTTGCTGGAATTAAAAGGAAAATTTCTTGAGTTAGAAAATGGACTACAAATCCCTTGGCTTGAAATGCGGCTTAGAAATTCACCTGCACAGCTTTTTTGCTCACACAAAATTAAATGGCGCTCGCAAAAAACCTGGGAAAAAAGAGAGCCATAGGCAAAATAAATCAAGAGTTATGACAAACTTGAGTTAGAAAATGGACTACAAATCCCTTGGCTTGAAATGCGGCTTAGAAATTCACCAGCAGTTAGATACAGGCAAACTTTTTTGCGATTGCCCGAGCATTTTGCAAGAAAGAGAGCCTGATTTAATTATAAAGAGAAAGTTGCACGCTGTTGCCGGAGAATTAGGCGAAATAGATCCTGCAGCAATGCAAGCAGCTTTAAGAGGGGCGACTTATGTTTACCAATTTTACAACGATTCAAATTGTTTGGTAGAATTGGATGAGGAGCCGCCGCATCAGTTAAACAAAGAAGCTTTAGGGGCTGCGCTTTTGCTTTCAACAATGCTAAATGCAAAGCTGGTTGATGAAATTCATATAATGAGAAAAACAGTTATTGACGGCTCAAATACTGCAGGATTTCAGAGAACTGCATTAATTTCAACAAACGGAGAACTAAAACTGCGCACAGGAGATAGAATAGGGATTCAAACAATTTGCTTAGAGGAAGATGCTGCTAGAATAATAAGCGCGAAGCCGGATGAAATTGTTTATAATTTGGATAGATTGGGCGTTCCATTAATTGAAATTGCAACCTCTCCGCATATCACTTCTCCTGAAATGGCGCGCGAGGTTGCTCTTACACTTGGTTTGCTTTTGCGCTCCACCTCTCGCGTTAAACGCGGAATTGGAACAATAAGGCAGGATTTGAATATTTCAATTGCACACGGAGCGCGAGTTGAAATAAAAGGAATTCAGGAATTAAACCTGCTTCCGAAAGTTGTTGAAAATGAAGTTATAAGACAGGTTGCTCTTTTGAGTTTGCGTGAGGATTTGAGAATCAGGAATGCTCCTTATGCAGAGAAAAAGTTTTTTGATGTTTCGCAAATTTTCACAACCTCTCAGTCAAAAATAATTAAAAGCGCACTTGAATTTGGAAAAGAAGTTTATGCGCTCAAGCTTCTAAAACTTGCAGGACTTTTAAAAAAAGAGGTTTCCCCAGGAAGAAGATTTGGAACGGAATTAGCAGATTATGCAAAATCTGTTGGCGCAAGTGGAATTTTTCATTCAGATGAACTGCCTGCATATGGAATCACATTTGACGAGGTTATGCGGGTTAAAACAGCGCTCTCATTAACAGACAATGATGCCTATATCTTAATTGTGGATACAAAAGACGTTGCAGAAAAATCCCTGAATGCGGTTGTTGACAGAATAAATTTGGCATTTGAAAAGCTGCCTGTTGAAACAAGAAAGGCAAACGCAGACGGAACAACTTCCTATATTCGTCCGCTTCCAGGCGGCGCAAGAATGTATCCTGAAACAGACTTGATGCCGATTGTTGTTCAATCAAAAATAATTTCTGAAATAAAGAAAAAACTGCCAAAGCCTCCTTGGGAGCGAATTAAACAGATTGAGAAAAAATACAAATTATCAAATGAACTTGCTGCTGCACTTTACAATGAAAACAAAGTTAGTTTGTTTGAAAAACTTTGCGAGCAGACAAAAGCTGAGCCGTCTGTAATTGCGAATACTTTAACAAATATCTGGAATTCCTTAAACCCAGAGGTTGAATTGAGCGCAAAACACTTTTTAGATTTGTTCAAATCCCTGAAAGCAGGGAAATTCAGCAAAGAGGCAATTCCACAAATTCTGGAAGGATGGCTTAAAAATTTAAACAAAGATTTGAGCGGAATAATTTCAGATTTGGGCTTGGAAAAAATTTCCCGCGCGGAGTTGGAAAAAATAATTGACAAAGTTGTTTCAGAAAATGTAAAAATAATTGCTGAAAAGCGCGAAGCTGCAATCCAGCCATTAATGGGCGATATAATGAGAGAGGTTCGCGGCCGTGCAGATGGAAAATTGGTTATGGAAATTTTAAGAAAGAAACTTGGGTATGAAAAATAATTATTTCAAATCTGATTTCTAACCCCTGCCCCCCACAAGTGTTTTATTTATGGTTTTTGAAAGACATTCCTCAAATACTGGCTGAGGGAGTTCATCTTCTGGGCTTAAATTATATTTTGCAAGGCACTCCTTAAAAACAGGACTTCCAAATTCGGGCCTTATTTCAGCTTCTGTTTGCCCACCAGGATATGGAGAAGCACCAAATTTTTCTGTTGCGAGTATGTAGGAAAGTTTTGTTAGCCTAATTAGAGATTCTGGCCCAGTACTAAATAAAGTAACTGATTTTTCTTTTCCATTAATAAGTGCTTTTATTGCAAAGCTGTCAAGTCCTTTTGTCTCTTCGCTATAATACATTTCTTCTAATTCTAAAAAATTAGCTTTGGCCAGCAATTCGGAAAGCTCTGAAAATTCCTTTTCACGAATAGAAGCTGTCTTTTGCAATATTGAACCATTTTTATTTTCAAAATAAGTTGCACTGCCGTCTTTGTTATAAGTTGCTTCTGAGTAAAAATTTAGGCTGGATTCATTGCGGATGAAAGTAATTTTTTCTAAGCCTTCTAATTTTGGTTTTTGAGTACAGCCACTGACTAAAAGAACGATAATTATTGGAAAGATTATTAGTGAGTTATTCTTTGCGATTTTCATTTCTTTACAACTACTGTTTTTGCAAGCATATCTCCTATTCGCTGCTTCTTCTCAGTAAATATAATTAAGAAAAAGCCTATCAATATTTCAAAGGGAATCATCTTTATTAAGTTTCTTATAAGTGAGTGCCTCCATTTGATTTTTTTATAATTATCTTGCAATACAATAATATTGAGTGCTTTTTTCCCAAGAGTCTGCCCAAATTTTGCTTCGAGGTAAATAAAATAAAAAAAGAAAAAAGGCGAGCTTACTAGCATAATATTCCACATATCTAGGAATGGTATTTTTAATTCTAATTGCAGTGGTGCTATGTAAATATAGATATTTGGGATAAGAAAAATTGCAAGAAGAAGTACGCTATCTAATATTATTGAATCTACAATAAATGCAGCTGTTCTTCGCCAGACTGATGCATAATTATACTTCTGCCTTTTAGTGGTCATTCTTGAAACTTTGG
>JBBIPJ010000017.1:0-3861 GCA_037442905.1 archaeon | reverse complement strand
CCTCAACATCAAAAGAAATGTAATCTAATTTATTCTCATATTTTTTAGCAAATTTATAAATAAATGAAAATAGCCTATTTAAATTTTCATCAGCAGTCTTTGGGTAGAACTTTTTTAGCCAGACGTGGTTTGCTGTTGAAAATGCAAAACTCGGGTTGAATATTGAATCTTTACCAAAAAAGTGTACTGCTATATCTAAAATTGTTGCAAGGGCTGTTTTGTTTTCCCCATAACTCTTTACTGCAAACAAGAATCCATCCTTTTTGTGCTGAATATTCTCCATAACCAAGTTATAAAATCCTAAAATATTGAAATGGTAATTATCATACCTTTGCGCTAAATTCTTTATCTCCTCTCTTATTTCATCTGTGCTTATTCTAAAATGGTCCAGTATAGTTTCCATAGTAACATACTTTTCTTTTGGAAATACAATATCCAATCCCTGAAATTCATGTAATTCCGGACCCACTACTCCAGTCAACTTTCCCTTTAGCACAGAATACTTGCATCGCACAGGTATAAAAAATTCTGTGATCCATCTTCTAATAAATAATATAGTAGTTCTTTTTCATCAACCCCTTTCTTAAAATTTATGTGTATTACAAGATCCTCGCCCATATTAGTATTTATGAGAAGGAAGTTATTTTCTCCCCTATTTTATTATATACCGTTACCTTGTTGACCTTTAACTGCCCACTATCTTTGAGTATATTTAGGGTACCATCTATATTTCCCCTATTAGCCACTGGAGAGTCTACTGTTAGTTGTATTACTATTTCTTTACTTGTTTCAAAACCGCCAGTGAATTTCGGTTGCGCAACTACAACAACTCCTTTTTTAATAACATCATTTACAGCAAGATTAATTGGATCGTTTAAATCATCATATTTTCCAGAGAAACTCATAATAGGACTTTTACATTTAGTATTTCAGCTCCGCTTGCAATTCCACTATATTTTCCATCAGAGGATTTTGCACCAGCAGCAATTCCTGCGACATAAGTCCCGTGTCCAAATCTGTCCGCAGTATCTGAGCCCACAAAACTTTTTTCTGTAACAACCTTGCCCTTTAACATTTCATGCTCAGTATTAATTCCGCTATCTAGAATTGCAATCTTAATTCCTTTTCCATCATATCCTAAATCCCAGGCAGAAGGAGCTCCTATCTGATTCTTAGTGTAATCAAGCAAAGCTTCGACTTCTCTATTTGGATAGATAGTTGAAACATAATTTTCTGTTGCCAAGCCATAGACTTGGTTTGCCGGAACAAAAGCCACAACTAAATTTCCATTGCTTAATTGGCTTTGAACTTCACCCCCTATAGCAATAACAGCATCGGAAAGCTTCTTTGTTTCCTCAGAATTTTGAGCCGAAAGAATCAGCTGGATTTTTTGATTTGGGTCAGAGGCTGAAATCAGCTTAACTGCTTGTTCAACATCATCGTGAATTTTTTCTGAGAGATCCTGTGCGGGCTGAGATTCAAGAGAAGAGCTTGAAGTTTCTCCTCCCACACTACTACCTTCACCGCCTGTAATAACAGGAGTTGTAGTTTTAACAGAAGGTACCTGCTCTTTTAAAATATCACTTGCCTGATCACTGCCGCTTCTGCTTGAAACTAAATGTGCTGTTGGAGAAGAAGATTTTAGGAAAACAAAAAAAAGAGAAAAAGTGATAAAAAGCAATATGATTGTTAAATAGGTTTTAGAGATTTGGTTAGCCCCAAAAATTCTTACTCCCATTTCTCCCACCACATTGTCATAATGGATGGCTTGAAGGCTATTTAAATATATTGATAGTAGTAATAAGTACTTTTAATAGATGAAAAATAATTATTTCAAAGCATTGCTAATTTTTGTTTTTATAAGCGTAATTTCATTTTTGCTCTGGAAATTTTCTTCCGAGCAGGTTTTTTCAAATATTGCATTTCAGGGAGTGATTTTATTTTTAATTCCTGTTTCGCTCTTTTTTAACTTAAAATTTTCCGAAATCGGATTTTCTCTTGAAAGGAAAAAAGAAATTCTTCTCTATTCAGCCGCGCTAATTTTAATTTCCCTGCCAATTATATTCTATGCAGCGCGCCTTCCGGAGTTCCAGAATTTTTATCCGCAATTTTTCGCCCCAACTTTTCCAATATTTTTAAAATTTGAACTTTTGGCACTGCCAGGCTTTTTCTTTCTGGAATTTTTTTACCGCGGATTTGCGCTCCAATTATTCAAAAAATATCTTAAAAACGACTATCTAGCAATTCTGTTGCAAAATATCCCATATTTTTTTATTCACTATGGAAAGCCAGGAGCAGAATTATATTACAGCTTTTTTGCAGGAATTATTCTGGGATATGTTTGTTTGCGCGCGAAAAGTTTTCTGCCTGGATTTTTTTCACACTATAGCGGAGCTTTTATATTCGATTATCTAAATTGGTAGTATGAGCGAAGTCTGGGTGAAGCGAACAGTTAAAGGAACTATAGAAATTCGACTCGCCGCTAAAGACAATATAGAAGCAATTTGTGAAGTTGACGGAATTATAAGCCGCGCTCTCAACTGGGCACCTCTTATAGAGGCGCATCTCCGAAAGTATGTTGAAAAAAATCAGGCATTTGTTGCGGTTTTTAATGGGCAAATAATAGGCTACGCACTCTATTACGACAAAAATGAAATTCGCCATTTTGTCCGCGGAGCTGTTTTGCACGACTTCAGAAGAATGAAAATATATTCTGCCCTTGTGCTTTTGCGCATGTTCAACTCTCAAAAAAGAAAATTTACGACTATTTTGGAGGTTGATGAATTAATTTCAAAGATTGCAGAAAGAATCGGTTTTTTAGTTGAGCACCTGGAGGAATCAATAAATATAGTAATTCCAACAGAGTATTCTTTTAGGTATGCTAATCATAGAATTGCAGAATTACTGCAAGAATACGGCTGGCACCCTCAGGATTAATTATTGCATTTCAAAACCATATTTTCATCAAAAATCCCAGCTATGGGCAGATAGTAATCTTTGTATTCGCAGCTTTCATCCGCCAAACAATTATAGACATAATTAAAGTCATGCGCAGTTGGATCCAGCTGCATCCATTTTCCATCAATTTTTGCAGAAACCCAAGCATGTGAGTAATCATTTATCTCATTCCCATAAACAACATAGCTTTCAATTCCTGCGTTTTTCAGCGTGGAAACAAGAACAATTGATTTGTCAGTGCAGTCCCCGTCTTTTGTTTCCAAAACTTCAGCGGTTGTGCGCCAGTTGTCATATCTGTTATATTCTATTTCATTTGATGCGTAAGAAAAAAGCGCTTTTGCTTTTTCCAAATCAGTCTTACTCTCTTTTGTCAGAGAAGATGCAAGCATCATTGCAGTCGGATTTGTAACCTGCACAAAACTTTTCTGCGGCGCGCGAACAGATTTGCAATTTTCCAGAGCGTTTTCAAAAATATTACTAAAAGAATCAATGCTTTCCTCAGAAATTTGCTGAGAAACCGCGCTTTCAGAAACAATTTCTGTATTTGCCTTTTCTAAATTAATTGGGTGCGCGACTATTTGATATGCAGAAAATGCAATAGCTGCAATTACAATTGCGATTAATATTATTCCCCTTTTCAATGCCACCAAATTCACCTTTTTCGTGTGCTGGGGAATTAATAAAGGTTTTTATTTGAGCAGGAAATATGAGAGGAGTAAAATTATTGTCCCGATTGTAATCAGAATATAAAGCGCTGCCCTTTTAAATTTTATCTTTCCGAAAAGTTCTTCCCGGATGTGGCCTTCATATCCTACTGCGCTCATTTTTTTGAAATTTGTGAAGTTTGTCCAGGTTTTGAGTTTTGAGTTATGGGTTTTGAGTTCCGAACTCATAACTCATTAC
>JBBIPJ010000016.1:6135-9781 GCA_037442905.1 archaeon | reverse complement strand
ACTATAATTTGTTTTCTTCTGCTTCCCAAAATCCCGCTCAAATCAATTATTGAAAGGTGCCCTGGCTTTACAAGTGTTCTTAAATTTGGATAATCTGTATCAGAAAAAATATTATCCTTGTTCACATCATAAAGCCAGCCTATAAGACTTTCTTTTGTTGCCGGTTTTTTAATTAGCTCTGTTTCCTCAACCTCTTTAATTATGTCTTCCAAATTAAAAGTCCCTTCTCCCTTCTTCATTTTTCTCTTAAAACTATCAAATACTTTTGATAATTCTCTTCTCTGTATAGCACTCATGTTCGGCATATAATACATTAACTGCTCAGCGCTCATATTTGAAATTCCAATGCGAACATTAACTCCGTTTATATGGGTGCATTTTTTGCTGTAATCTGCTGACTTGTCTCCGGCTTTTACAGGCTCACCAAAGCTGCTGTATTCCCCATGGACATCAATTAAAACAATTCCTACTCTGCCCTGTTTTTTCTGTCTCTCTAAAAGCTCCTCAATTAAAACACTTGTTAAATATGATTTTCCTGCTCCGCTCATTGCGAGAATTGCGAGATGCTTTTGCAATAGTTTTGTTAAATTAATCTTTACATCAATCTCGTGATGCTCAATTTTTCCCAAATTAATTCCATTCTCATCCAATCCCAAAAATTTCGGCAGCAAATTTTCGCTTGCTAAAAAAACTTTTTCCCCAGGAGAAGGTGGAAAACTTGGCTTAAGAGTACCTGGATTTGCCATTATTCCAAGGGGCTTTGCGCGCGCAACTGTAAATTCCCATCTATCAACAGGAAAAATAGAACTCATGTCCTTGTTCTTTTCATACTCTCTTACACTTTCCGCGCGCTCAAAATACCTGTTTGCTTTAAAAATATCCTCTATACGTGCAACTAATCTGCCCTCATCAGTTTCAAGCTCTACTAATTGCCCCCTTCTAACTTTGGCTCCGTTATCCTTAATAACAAAATCAAACTGAGAGGGTGTTGGGCCTTCCTGGTTGCTTACTACTGTGCCTATTTCTGTGAGTTCCATCGCCTTATTGTGCTAGGTGTTATTGATTTATTTATCTTACTAAATAGATGTTATTCTTTTGATTTCCTTTATTTTATCAAAGTCCGAATCAAAACTTGCTATTTCCGTTAATTTAAATTCTTTCATAGCCCCAGTATGTAACGCGTCTCCCATATCTAATCCGCGTTCACGATAATTTATTGCCTCGTGTAGTGCATAAATTCCGGGAGTTAGGATTAATATATTTGGTAAAAGAGTTATTGCATCAAGCGCTTTCTTTGTTTCAGCTAATCCTATATTTCTTTTCTGGAGTGTGAATAAAAATTCTGTTAATGTAAATAAAGAAGTGTAGCCAGAAATTTTTTCTAATCCTATAGCCGTGAGTATTTTGTCTGCCCTTTCAAAGAATTCGTCTTGAAATACAGCAGAATAAAAAATTGATGTATCCAGGTATACTCTTCTCACCTTAACCACATAGTTTTTCGTGCTTCCTTTATGTCTCTAACAGAATGTCCGCCGCGCCCTTTAAACATCCCAAAATATTTTCTTTTGTACTCCTCAAATTTTTCAACCCTGAATCCAATATCTTCTGGCTCAAAAACTAGCACATCTCCTGCCTTAATCCCATACTCCCTTCTGATTGCTTTTGGTATTGTTATTTGTCCCTTTACTGTTACTTTAGACGAGTTGCCCATTTTCTTACTTATTATAAATAGTATTACGCTTATATAAATATCTTCCGTTTCTAAAAATGTAAGAGTTTTTTAGAATGGCCTTAATTCGCGCCTTAATTTGAACAAAGAGGGCAAATCCCCAACCTTGTCCTTAAGCCTCTGGTAGATTAAATCCAAATCCCTTTCAGAAAGTTTTGCGCGCGCGTCAGCTTCTATTAAAATGCTCGGAAATCCGTATGTCTCATTATGGGCAGACATTGCAAGGACTTTTGCAGCAATATCATTTGCAATTTTCGTTACTTTTTCCTGCATATCTGATTCTGAAACAAAATCAATTCTTACAGGCCTGTCAAATGGGACTGTTTTTAGATAGAATGAGAAAATTTTTCCACCATAATCTTCTAAGTCTCTTAAAATCTGGTGTTTTTCAGAATCAGCAGAATAGGAATAAACGCAAGTTCTTTCGCCGATATCTAAAATATAGAATATCATATTGCTGTCATTTGTATTTTCCAAAATGCCTTTGTTTTTCTCCAGAATATCGAGAACTCCGCCATCAAACTCTGAACTCTGGATTATTCCAGGCACAACTTTTTCTTTTAACAGAGTTGTAAGTCTCAATCCGGAAGAATCTTCAATAACCCCTGCGAGCTGGGCTTTCTTTTTTGTGCAAGTTCTGTATAAACTCAAATAGGTTTGAATCAAATTTTCATATCTTTTAAAAGCTGGCGAATCTTTTTCAGGCTTGTCCATGCCAAGGGGCAAAACACTTCCGTCCAAAAGAATTAAGTCTGGGGAGAATTTTTCAACAGCTTCCTCTGCTGTTTTAATTTCCATTAATTGTCTTTCGAGAGAAAGTGAAACCGCATAATCCCTTTCATTGATTGGGGCAGAAAAATGGAATATTCTTGTGCTTGGAAAAGCATCTGGATAATAATTTGTGTTAAAAAGCGCGCTGTTTTTAAAATCAAAAATTACTGCAGCAGCTCTTCCTACAACTAAATTAACTCCGTGCAATTTTGTCTGTACAATTCCTCCATCAACAGCCCCAACTTTTAAACTTTTTAAGTCATCAGCCTTAACTTTTGTTACAAATCTATCCTCAATTATATCAGAATCCCTTTTTGGAAATTCAATTTGAGCTTTAATTTTTTTAATTGCCTCTCCCAGGGAGGAGCGCTGGAGCTCCTGCATTTTAATTGATTCTGCTAATTTGTTCAATTCGGGTTCTATTGTATCCATAGTTATTATCTAATAGATATTGATAATTTAACTAATTTTTGCATACCCCTAAAAAAGATTATATATTCATACATCTACTATTTTTTACTGATGAGCAAGTCTCGGGATAGATTAGCAAGATTCTTGGAATTATTAGAGAGGGCTAGAAAGATAGACATCAAGCAAAAAGATGAACTAAGAAAGATAAATCATGAGATCCTAGAGATTGTTAAAAAGCTGCCGCTTTCTCTTGAAAAGAAAACTGAGTTTGAAAAAACAATTAATTTAGCCGATGAACATATTCCAAAAATAAAAGATAATATCGATATCAGAGTTTATGTCATTGGCATTGTTTTAAATGTTTTCAGTGAGTGCAGAACATTGATTGAGAAGCCGCAGATTCTAGATTTTGATAAAACAAAGTCATTAATAGAAAAAATCCGAGAAGCAATCCAAAAATTCGAGCTTTATACTGAAAAGAGAAATGAACTTGTTGCGGAATTAGATAAACTTAGAGCAGATCTTGAGGAGGAAATAATACCACCTTCTGAAGGATTCTATAATGGACTCGGTGTACTTGATAATGCAATAAAAGAATTTGCTATGAGAGTTAAGGCGCAGGGTAAAGACCTTGGGCTCTCAGATAAAGGACAGAAAAAACTTGAAGAACTCCTCGGAGCATCAGTTAGTTTAAAGGGAAGCAGTCTTTCGAGTATTATGGAGCACTCTGTTAAA
>JBBIPJ010000016.1:4428-6108 GCA_037442905.1 archaeon | reverse complement strand
CAAAAAAGGCTTCTTGATGAATTAAAAACTCATATTAACAGGGTTGAGGAATTAAAGATAATATCCCCCACAAAAGGTGATTTATGGTATGATGTAAAATCTGGCTACAGAGCAAAACTATCTGAATTGGTGGAAAAGGTATTGGATTTTGATAATGCGGCTGATATTGCTCGTGAATTACTAGAAGTTTTGAACAATATCCAAGCCAAAAGAGACAGCTTGAGAATTGCTGTTATCAAGGAACTAGAAGTTGATAAGCGCTTGGCTGAACTGAAAAAAGCTGCTAATTTAGCTGTTAGAGAGGCTGACTTACCTCCCTCTAGAATACCTTTTGCGAAACCACTTGCAAAGAAAGTTGTAGATTTGGTTGATAGCGAACAAAACCCTGACTCTTTGGAAGAATTGTATAAACTTTTAGAGGAATTGCGCGTTCTCAAAAGAGCACTAGATCAGAAAGATAGAGAGGTCGACCAATTATCAGAAGAATTAAGCACTGCTTCGCAAGAGCTAACTCAATTGAGTTCAATGGAATCTTCATTGAGCATGCAGATCAGTGATCAAAAAACAACCATGGCTCTACTAAATGAGCAGCGCCAGGCTGTGCATGCAGAATTGCAACAAAGGCAGAAAGAAAGAACTGAGCAGGACATAAAAGTTAAGCACCTCAAAGATACAAAGCCACAAAGAGAAAGGGATTTGAGAGAAAGAATAAACAGCTTAGAAAGGAAAGAACTTCCAGATGCTGATAAGGGAATAAGAAAAGCAGAAACAGGTGTTAGTAAAGCGCAGAAAGCCTGGGAGGCTGCGCAAAAGGAATTAAAAAAGATAAAAACACCTGAGCAATTGCGCGCTGAGCTTGCAGAAACTCTTGCAAGACTTGAGCGTGAACTTGCAGAGCTAAAAGCAAGAGTAAAATTAGCAAGAAATCGCCCTGAAAAAGCTGCTGCAAAAAGGCGCGTTGATGGAAAAGAAGGTCAGATTAAGCAAACAAAAAAACAATATGAAGCACTCATTGAAGGTGCTAAAAAAAGACTGCCAGAGCTACAGTATGTTTTGGGGCAAAGACAACAGGGAATGAACATTGCTCAGCGGGATTTGAAATACGCTAGGGATAGAAGAGCTTTTTTTGAGAATTCGCTCATGAAACATAGGCAAGCGCTTTCAGCCATAGCTCCTGAGATATTCAAAGAAGAGGAAAAATTAAGAAACATTGGTTACAGGATTGGAGAACTCAATAGCATAATTGCAGCCCTTGACCCGCGAATTGCAGAATTTGATGCAAAAATTGATGCTGATAGCAAAACATTTGAAGCTTTAGGAAAGCAGCGCTCAGATAAAGATAATGAAGTAAAGAAGCTCACTGCAAAATACGATAAAGCTAGAGCAGAACTGGCTAATCTCAAGAGTCAACGCGAAACAAAAATTGAAGCATTGAAAAAAGCGGTTTAATTCTTTATTTTTATAAAACAAGCCCCTCAGTTTTATAAACAGCATAAATCATGGCAAGCAAAACTTTGAGGTTTGCAATATTCTGTCCGATTCCTGAAACAAATATAACATCAAAGACGTATTTTAAAAACAGCTTAGACTCCTTTGCCTTGTCTTTTTGCAAATCCAATTCAGCAATAGCCTTTTGTATATCATCTCGCTTGTATAACTCGAGCAAATCCTTAAGACTAT
>JBBIPJ010000016.1:0-4418 GCA_037442905.1 archaeon | reverse complement strand
CAGTAAGAGGTTTTTCTTTATCCCTTATCTCTTCTCTTGTTTCGGTTTTTTTATTTATGAAATCCCTTAAATACTCCCTCAGCCGTGCTCCATCCCTCCCTAAGCCATCTTCTGTTTCTTTCCACCTTCTTACAATATCTCTGAGCTTTGTATAATCACCATTATCTTTTATTATTTTTCTCAATATATCTATGAAGTATGCTGTGACTTCGTCAAAAGATGGCATTATTACCTCAACTTTATTTTTCTTTAAATACTCAATTACTTCAAAAAACAAATCTTCCAAAAACGCAACTTTTGCTTCGCTCTGCAATCTTCCAGGGTCAAAATCTCTACTGCCGCCTACTACAACATCTCTTAAATCAGCACCTTCTACAATAGCAGCAAATTTTGTTGCAATTGTATAGGAACTTGTTGTTGTATCCAGCCCATCTGTAACATACTTTTCAACACGCGGTTTTAACACATCCTCTATTAAAACTATAGTCTCAAGAATATCATCCGATAATGTCACTGCAGTAGCTACAGCTACATGGTTTAGCATTTGCAAATCTTCTTCTATCTTTTTATCATAATATGCCATTACTTTATTTTCCTCCTTTCACAACTCTTTTAAGTTTGCCTATAACTGTTCTTCCTTTATACGCCTGCCTAAATATAGCCCATAATTCCATATCACCTTCTTTAAATGATTTCTCTGCAACTTTTGTTGCTGCTGCTGAGCCCATTTTTTTAGCTGAAGGGATATATTTCCGTTCTTTTGGAGGTTGTTTAAGTTTTATGTAAATTTCTCCATCTTCTGTTGCATTTGGGTGCTCTGCAACTATTCTGCTCTCATAAAACCTTTTGCCACTTGGACCAGGCTTATAGGCAGGCAGCTCAACTATTCCCTGAGGATTTGTTGGCCCTAGAGAACGATCGCGCTTTACGCCAGTTTTATTGTATTCGCCAGGAAACTCCCAGTATTTCACCTTTAATGTTTCCCCAGCTTTAGAGTTATCGCTCTGGTCTGCGAGTTTTATTTTTGCTTTAACTTTTGCCTCAGTGGTTAAGTCAATTGCTTCTTGCCGAGGAAGAGCTGTTTCTGTTGCATCTATAACTTTGAACACCTTAATTGTTATTCTTAATTGTTCATAAGTCACATTAACTCTTAGCTCAACAGTTTGCAATGTTCTATTATCAGGAGTGGTTCCTTCTATGCGCAATGTCTGTGTGCCAGAGGCTTGTGCAAGTTTTAGCTTTAAATCAGGAGTCTCTCCTATATTATCAGTTCTTCTTTCAATTGTTGTATCACTGCCATCTATTTTTGCTCCTGCTGTGGGCGTGAGCTTAACAAGAGCGCGAGCCAAACCTTTATTATCTTTTTTATTCCAAACTCTTACTTTAACATCCACTTCATCAGGCTCTGTTCTAATATCCCTATCAATTGTTTTATCTCGAGGCTCAATAAGTTGTATCTCAATTTCTGCAGGCGAAACAGGCAATACAGGTGGTGCTGGTCGAAGTCCTGATAGCAACTGTGGCACTTTTCGCTGTGTTTTAACATCTAAATAGAAATCAATTTTTTTTCTATCATTTCTTCTCAGTTCAACTGCAATAACAGGAGGTTGTGAAAAAGTTCTGCTTGAAATGTTATAATGCCCTAGAGTTATCTCATATAATCCTGGCCTAATTTGAAATTGATAATTCCCATGCCAATCAGTAGCTGCGATTGGCTTCCACTTTGTTTCCCCCTGTTTTCGAACATAAACCCAGGCCCATTTAAGTGGAAGTCGTGGAGATGTGTTTTGTAAAACTTGGCCATATAAAGTAGCCCCCTTGCCTGCGCGCCTTCTTGTTGCCCAACCTCTCATTCCAATGAATATGCGGCCAATTACTTTTGCAATAACTCTGAAAAAGATTATTAAAATTATAATTGGAATTAGTACAGCAAGAAATCCAAGATCCACTCCTCCAGGAACAACTCCTGGTGTTGGGGGGAGTGCTCCAGGAGCTGAAGGAATTTTCCATCCAAGAAAAGATACTCCTGCAACAACAATTGCAATTATAACAAGTATTACTACTGCTGCTCCAATAACAGCCTTCTTTTTCCAGTCTTCCATTTTACAACTATACAGTGGCTTCAAGAATATTTAAAGATTATTAGCTCCTTGATGAAAAGTATATAACTGCTTTATACTACTAAAATATCATATGGTAATAGTGCCCACATTGAGGGAATGGTGGAATACACCTCTCTGGAGACAAATAGTAACTGAATATGCTAGAACTGATGAAGCAATAACTGCTGCCTGCGCAACACTTACTCTAGGGCCTGGTCAATTAAAAAAGGTAAAAATGATAATTGATGTGGCACTAGCAGATGCTAAAAAGCGAAGGAAAATATTTGGGGAGTCAGCAGAAATAAATGAGCGAATTAATACCTTAATGTGGCTTGGAAAAACTGAAATCCGAATACTGCATGATGTTGTTCTGAATGAGGAATTCCTTAATGAGTATTGCATACTTTTCAAATTCTATGATCCAAATAGGATGGAGCAATTTAACAAAACTTTTGATGAAAAAAAGCTTGCAATAAGTAAAACAGTTGAAAAAATAATTCAAAGACATTCAAGTTCTTATAGACTTCAGGTTGGTGGAGCACAGGCTATTCAAAAATTTGTTATGTTTTATTTTATAAAACATTCACTTATTGTACTGTATGATTACTATACGCGAAGTGCAAAAATCGAGCCTAAATACCTTAAATAATTACTAAAAAGTTTTAAATGTTGCCCTTGCTAGCCCCTCAAGTTGTTTTACAAACGGGGTTTCCTCTTTATTTTCATATCTATCAACCAACACCGAAACGATCAATACAGTACTTCCTCCAATTAAAGAATCTTTTACTCTCCCCAATAATGCCGCTATAGAATTCTCTGCGCCTTTCTGTATTGCAAGATAAACCTCAATTCCTTCATAAAATATATAGGATTCCTCAGGAATAATATCTTTCTCCAGTTTCCCTATTACCCCTTCAAGATTTGTAATAATAACATGCTCCAAATCTACTTTAATCTCTTTAGATGATAGGTAAACATAGTTCTCTTTTTTTATGCCAGCCTTTTCTACTTCGTCAGGAGGGCTAGTTGTATAAACTCTTACATCCTTACCCTGCTTTATGAGTTCTGCTGCCCAACTTAAAAATTGTTCAGGTTTCATAGGTTCCTCTAAGACATATATGCTTCTTGGCTCAAAGTGTGGAAGCGAAAGTTTTTTAGGAACTCTTTTAGCTGGAAGTTTTTCTCCTGCCATTCTTGCTTCTATTATTGGTACTACTATTGCTCCTATTTGCTCTTCAGTAAGTGGAACAGGGAATTGCTCTTTTAATTTATTTACCTGATCCACAATAATTGGCGTTAATTGCGCTATTATTTCTTCTATTGGCAAACCTGCTGGACGTTCTTTTAGCTTATCAATATACGCTGCTACAATGGCTTCTACAATTTTCTCTGCATTTTTCTTTACAATCTCCACTAAATCAGGCATTGACTCTTCTAGCGCAGTTCTCACAATTGTTAAAACTGTGTCTGGTGAAATAATTCTTGCTTTCAATTCCTCAGCCCTTTTCATCGCTTCAAAAGCCCGATCTTCTGCAACAGCAGCTCTTCTCAATGCTTCATTCATTGTTTTTTGTAGTCTTGTGAGTAGAGGCACAAGTTCTGGTGGGATAGGAATAGGTTTAAGAGCTGGGGTAGGTGTTGGAGGAGATGGAGCAGGCACAGGTTTTTTAGGTGGTGCAACACCTGCAGGGTGTATAAATCTAATATTTATTCGGCTTTTTACTGCTATGCCAAATACGCTTAGCATAGCTCCTAAATAATCAGGGAAATAAACCGCTCCCTCGCCAGCATATTTCAAATATTGTAAAATATTTTCTGCGCCTCTCTTGGTAAGTTCCCTGTTTATAATATCAAACTTTATCCCTACAACCTCAATTTGGGTTGCGCCCATGCTTTTCCTGAGCAACTCCTCACCGAGCAAAACAATTGGTGCTTCTCCAGCTCTAAGCCATTTTTTTCTTCCAAATCCTCTTTTTAAACTAGCAAGATATTTTTCTCTTCGCTCAAGCAAAAAATCTGCTGCTTTAGCATATTTTTTTTCATAAAATGCCGTGCTTTTAAAAACATAGCGGGCTGATCTTAACTTTAGCTTTTTCCCATTTTCAGGCAACTTTGGATAGCTAATTCTTACCTCATCACTTTGGATATCAACTATTCGATATACTCTTTTTTTCCCAATTTTGCGTATTGGGACTTCGAAGTTATCCCCAACTTTTGCACCCAATTTCTTGGCTGGCTCTTCTACTAGCCTTATCCAGGGAAAGAGTAATGCTGCTATTGCCTCAACCATGAATAAAAAGTGTTCCCAGAAGTTTT
>JBBIPJ010000015.1:1582-10126 GCA_037442905.1 archaeon | reverse complement strand
TTTATTCGCACCACGCATAACGCATTACGCACCACCAACCACAAACTACTAACTACAAACTACTAACTTAATTTATTTCACCACATTACATCAACTTCGTCTATCCTGAATTTCTGCTTTGCATAAGTCTCAGAAATTTTTTGTTTCACTCCTGATTTAAAAGCAAGAGCGCCTGCCCATGCAATCATCACTCCGTTATCTGCTGCGTATTTCATTGGAACATAGTAAGCTTTTGCGTTTCTTTCTTTTGCCATTGTTTCAAGCATTTCGCAGAATCTCTTGTTTGCTGCAACCCCGCCGACAATTAAGACTTCTTTTTTGTTTGTATGCGCCATTGCTCTTTCTGTAACTTCAATTAGCATAGCATATGCAGTTTCCTGCAGAGAAAAGGCTAAATCTTTAAGAGAATATTTCCTTGATTTGTAAAGTTTGCCCGCGGCTGTTAAAAGTCCGCTAAAACTCAAGTCCATTCCTTTCACAATATATGGCAACTCAATGTAAATCTTTCCTTTCAAAGCAAGTTTTTCAATCTCAGGCCCTCCAGGATGTTTTAATCCAGCTTGCAAAGCAAATTGGTCCAAACAATTTCCAATTGGGATATCAAGAGTTTCCCCAAAAACTCTATACCTGCCTCCGGAGAGAGCAATTACCTGAGTGTTTCCTCCAGAAACATAAAGCACAACAGGGTCTTTTGCAGGTGTTAAAATTTTTCCTATTTCTATGTGCCCGATTCCGTGAACAACTCCGAGTAATGGCTTTTTGTGCTTTATCGCAAGATAGCGAGTAATATTTGAGCCAATTTTCAGACATGCGCCCAATCCAGGACCTTGCGAAAAAGTAAAACAATCAATTTCTTTCAAGGAGATTTTTGCTTGAGAAAGCGCTTCTTTTAAAACTTTTGCATAATTTTCAGAAATAAAATCCGCAGCCTCGCGCGGAAGGATACCGCCTTTTTTTGGAACATAAACAGCACGGGCATCGGCTAAAATTTTTCCTTCTGTATCAACAATCCCGATTCCGATTGTATGCGCTGTGCTTTCAGCACCTAAAATAATTTTTTCTTTTTGCGCCATTTCACGCTTCATAAATTATGCCTATGGCTCTCTTTTTCCCGGGTTTTTGCGAGCTTGCGAGCAAAAAGCCGCCCCTCGGTATGCGCAGTGCTTTCAACCCCAAGAACTAAGGCCATGGCAGTTTATTCAATATAGATGGATAAATATTTATAACTAAAAATTTAATAACTAATTGGAGAGATGAGAAGGGCGCATATTGTAACTTTGATATGTCTTTTGATTTCATTTTCATTAGCTGGCTTGTTTGCAATGAATTATAAAGCTGGAGCGTTGGCAACAGGGACAACTGTTGGAGGCGGGGGAGCAACAATCGAAATACAAAAGGCTGAACTCACCCCAGAGGCAATTGAAAAAGCAAATTTAATCGGGATGGGGGTAATTCTTGGAGCGGTAATTTTTGTAACAGCACTTGCATTTTTAAGAAAGCCAGCTCCATCTGATGAATTCACTCAAAAATGATATTTGTTTCGCTGCCCAAAAGTTTTTCAAATAAATCCTCAAGCGCTTTTTTCTCATAAATTCTGTCGCGGTCTGATTGAGAAATTCGCACTTTAAAAATCTGTTTTTTGCCAGAATAAACAACATTCACCCCAAGCAAATGGGCAGGATATAAAATTCTCTGTACAAACTCCTTTGGATTGTTTGTTTCCTCAACAACTTTGATTCTTCTCTGGCCGAGAGTATCAGATATCTCTTTAATCAGAGTTCCTTTTCTTCCAATAAAATTGCCTGCCATCCCTTTCGGGACAAGAACCAAAAGCATTTCTTTGAAAGAAATTGTTTGCTTAAATTCAGAGCGCTCAAGAATGGGGTGCCTTTCTGAGAGTTTTACAAGTGCGCGGGAAAGTTCAACATCTGATTGAGAAATTATTCCCTGTTTTAATTTGTCCTCGCATCCTGTGCACAAAATATCAGATGTAACACAGACTCTGCAGATTGGAGCTTTCATTTTCCCACCAATAATATAGTATTTAAGTGTGGATATATAAATTACTAATATAAGTGTGGATATATAAATTACTAATATAGATGGCAAGAAAACCTCCGCCTATAATTAAATCCCTTGGATATTTGTATAAACAAATAGTGCAGCATGAGAAGTATTTAAGAGAAGAACTTGAAAAAATCCAGGGGGGGAGCAGGGAAGCAAACCCGCATATTCCTGCGCGCCAATTCGCTGCTACTTATGTCCTCATGGCAAAAATGATGGAAGCCATTACGCCTCAGCAGAGAAAATTTGAACAGGAAAGGAAACTTTTAAAAAGAAATTTTAGAGAAGTTGAAATATTGCATTCAAGAATTATGTCTGAGGAATCCGTTGCGGCGCAAACTGATATTTTTATATCCATGAATAAAAAAATTGCTTCAGGCATTATACTATTAGCAAGAGTACTAAAAAAAGCCGGGTTGATAGATAACGCAGAAGAATAATGGGAAAATTAGTTGGGGTGGTGGGAAAGCCGAATTCTGGAAAGAGTACTTTTTTTAGCGCTGCAACTCTTGCGCATGCGGAAATTGCTGCTTATCCCTTTACAACAATAAAGCCAAACCGCGGAGTTGGATATGTTAAAGTTAAGTGCGCCTGCAAAGAATTTAACAAAGATTGCAATCCGCAAAATTCTGTCTGCGAAAACGGAACTCGCTTAATTCCAATTGAGATGCTGGATGTTGCTGGGTTAGTCCCAGGCGCACATATGGGAAAGGGAATGGGAAATCAATTTTTGGATGATTTAAGACAGGCGGATGCTTTAATTCATATTGTGGATGCTTCTGGAAGCACAGACTCTGAGGGAAAACAATGCGAGCCAGGAACTCATAATCCTTTGGAAGATATAAAATTTTTAGAAGAAGAATTAGATCTATGGTTTGCTTCACTTTTAAAAAAAGACTGGCCAAAAATTTCAAAGGAAGTTGAGCAGAGCTCGAAAAATCCTGAAAAAGTTTTGGCTGAAAAATTATCTGGATTAGGAATTACAGAAAAACAGATTGCAAAATCAATGAAAGAATCAAGTTTGGACGTGGAGGATTTTGCGCGCGCGCTGAGAAAAAATTCAAAGCCAATAATAATCTGCGCAAATAAATCTGATTTAAGAGAAAGCGAAAAATTTTTGGATGAATTAAAAAATTTGCATAATTCTATTCCAACATCTGCTGATTCCGAACTTGCACTGAGGCGCGCTGCTGAGAAAGGGATAATAGAATACACTCCGGGAGAAAAGGACTTTAAAATTTTAAAAAACTTGAATCCTGAGCAGAAAAAAGCGCTTGAATTTATAAAAGAAAATGTTTTGAAAAAATTTGGAAACACAGGAGTGCAGCAGTGCATAAACAGGGCTGTTTTTGATGTTCTGAATTTAATTGCTGTTTATCCTGTTGAGGATGAAAATAAATTAACAGACAAGCATGGAAATGTTTTGCCGCATACTTTTTTAGTTCCTCGAGGGACAACTGCGCGCGAATTAGCATTTAAAGTTCATACAGAAATTGGTGAAAAATTTGTTGCGGCAGTGGATGCAAGAACAAAAAAAAGATTGGCAGCGGATTATGAGCTGAAAGATAGAGATATTATAAAAATTATGATATCCCACTAAAATTTCTCCTCAGCTTTTCCCCCGCCTTCTGCTTCCTCTGCCTCTGCAAGCTCTGCTTTTGAGGGAGGCAAAATATAGTAATCGATTAATTCTGCAATTCCGTAAAATATTGGGAAAAATAAGATCATTGCAGCAAGTGTAACTAAATCCAGTGGAACTGCCTCATAGACAAGCGGTGTGAGCATTATTGCAATATAGCTCACTTCCCTTATTCTGCCAACAAAATGTGCTATTTTTTTACCCTGAGCAGCTGCTCTTATAATAAAACCAGCGTAAGTTAAAATTCCAATCCCGAAAATTATTTTTCCAATCATAAATCCCAAATCTCCGCTTTCTGAAAATCTCTGCTGCGCAGTTCTAAACCAGTCCATTGAAACCCAGAGTCCCATGAATCCGTTTGAGATAGCATTTCCAAAACTAGTTCCGCGGCGCTCCTGATAATAATCAGCAACAAGCCAGTTCAAATATATTGGAATTAGAGAATAAGCAAGATTGAAGTCAATTCTAAATGCGAGCAAAAGGTTTAAAAATCTCCCGGTTATTGCTGAAAATCCTGTGAATGCTGATAATAGTGCAAATCCGATTAAAAGCCCGATTGCAATTACAACAGGCCAGCCATGCTCATCCAGTTCAAATTTTTCAAATGCCATGATTTAAGATATAAAATTTTATTATATAAAAATTGCCTCAAACCGCCTTTTTAAGGCAGAGAAACGATTGGCTTTCTAGAAACAGAGAAAAGGGGCTTTTAAAAGCTAATTTTGGTGATTGTTTCACTGTGCATTTAAATATTGTTTCTAGGAGCAAATTACTGGTGAGTATTAATTGGTTAAAAATCTTGGAAAACGTGAGAGAGATATAATAAAATTTTTGAAAGATAATAGCGGAAGTTGCTCGCTGGTAAGTATAAGAAAGCATAGCGGGATTCCTAATACAACTCTGCACAGAATAATTAGAAAATTAGAAAGAAATAAATTAGTTACAACAATTAAAATAAAGAAGATTAGAATTGTAATTCTTGCGAAATAGATTTATATATTTGACCGCTCTAACAAAACCCACTTTTAAAAAACCACAAAGGAGGTGAAAAATTTGAAAGTCAAAACATCGCTAAAAACCTTACTTGCAATTGGGATTCTATCAGTAGCAGTTTTTGCAATAACAGCTTTTGCAGACACAGCGCAGAACAGCCCAACCTCCTGCACAACAGGATGGACGAACTGTGGCAATGCGTTTGCAGACGGCGGAAGTGCTGCAACTGCGACAAGAGCAGGAAAAGTTTCTAACTGGTCTAATTATGGGTTTAGCATACCAAGTGGCTCAACAATAAATTCAGTAACAGTCAGAGCTGATTTCTGGGCGACAAAAACAAATGGTTACATAGATGTCCAAGTTACCAATAATGGCGGAACTACTTGGGGGACAGCGCACAGAGTTGGAGGAAACACAGCAGAACAAACATTCAACATTGATGTGACAAGTGATTTCTCGTGGACACCTTCTGGGTTGAGCAATGCAAATTTCAAAGTGCGCACAACAACAGTTAAGTTAGGAGGAGGCCGCAATCCAACATGGAACCTTGACTGGATTCCTGTAACCGTTATGTACACGCCGCCAGGAGACTCACAAGCTCCAGTTGTGAGTAGTGTTACGCCAACAAGTGCAAACGAGGATGTTTCAACAAACTACCAAGTAACTGCAACTGATAATGTCGGAGTAACAAACTGCGACTTTTACTGGAATGGAGGGCTTGTTGGAGCAATGAGCCTTGTTTCTGGAAACGCGCAGAATGGAGTTTGGCAAAAAGCATACACTGAAAATACTCCTGGAACACATACAGCACAAGGACAATGCTCAGATGCCGCGAGCAACACAGCTTGGGGTGCACTAACAAATATAACCATAAATGATGTAACTCCTCCAGGACCAATTACAAACCTGTATGAAACTGCAACAGGAACGAGCTGGATAAACTGGGTATGGACAAACCCGAGTGACTCTGATTTAAATCACATTGAAGTTTGGCTAAACAATACGTTTAAAGCAAACACAACAAATGCCTACTACAATGTGACAGGGTTGCAAGCAAATACAGGCTATCAGATACAGGTACGCCCGGTTGATAACTCAGGGAATATTGGGCAGTGGACAAACGATACTGCATTTACACAGGCAGCCCCTGATACACAGCCGCCAACTGTTAGCTCAATTTGGCCAACAAGTGCCCCAAGGAATACAAACACAACATTCTTTGCAAACGCATCGGATAATGTACAGGTTAGCTATTGCAACTTCCAGTTTGGCAGTTCACTGCGAACAATGTTCCTTTACTCTGGAACTTACCAAAACGGGACTTGGGCAACGTACTTTATTACTCCAAACACAACTGGAGTTTATCAAGCGAACGCAACCTGCTGGGACACCTCAAGCAATATGGGTTCAGGGCCGGTTACAAATATAACTATATTTTAAACAACTTTTCCGCGTTCAACGCAGGACGCGGAACATTTTTATTTTACATCAGAGTAAACTATGTTTATGGATTTTAAAGAAAAAGTTTTTGAACTAACAAAAAAAATTCCTCGCGGAAAAATAACCACTTATGGAATTATAGCAAAAAAATTAAAAACCTCGCCGCGTGCAGTGGGGCAGGCTTTGAAAAGAAATGAGCATCCAATTATAATTCCCTGCCACCGCGTTGTTAAAAGCGATGGAACTTTGGGAGGATACACTTCTGAAAAATATTCTAAAAAAGAATTGCTTGAAAGGGAAGGAATTGAAATAAGCGGAAGAAAAATATCTAATTTTAAAAAATTTTTATTCATACCTTAATGCTTCAGTTGGCTGCAAGCGCGCTGCACGGCGCGCTGGTAATAAACCTGAGATAATTCCTATTATAAGGGCAAAAACAACTGCGAAAATAGCAAGCTCAGGAGTCACGCGCGTAATAAAACCCTCGCTGGAAGGGCCAACTTGCAGATTTGAGAGTAGTATTGAAACAACATAGCCAAGCATGACTCCAAAAACCCCTCCTACAAGTCCCATTATTCCTGATTCTGCCAAAAATAATTTTATAACATCAAAATTTGTTGCGCCCAAAGCCTTTAGGATTCCAATCTGCCTTGTTCTTTCCATAACAGACATAAACATTGTGTTTGCTATTCCTATTCCGCCAACTAAAAGTGAGATTGCGGCAATTCCTCCAAGAAAAAAGCTGATTGAGGAAAGAATTCGGCCGACTGTTTCAAGAATTGTTTGCGAGGATATGACTGTAAAATCCTTCATTTCAGCGGTAACATGATGGGAAATGAGTAATTTCTTCTCAATTTGCTCAGCAACCTTTTCCGGATCAGAGTTCTCAGTGACACGGACAATTATAAAAGAGTACTGCTCTTTTGGAAAATCCGAAAAAAGTCGCCTGGCAGCCTGCATTGGAATTATAACAACATTGTCAACATCAGAAGCCTGTCCGGCTTCCTGAAGAATTCCAACAACCCTGAAACTCTGCCCGCTTATTATGAGGCGGTCATTTATTTTAATATCATCAGTAAAAAGTTCTTTTGCAACTCTCTGCCCGAGCACAGTAACTAAATCATCGCCTGCCAACAAATAGCGCCCAGACTCCAAGCGGACATTTGTAAAAACCTTTTGCAACGCAGGATCGGCTCCCTGGACATTAATGCTTGCGGTTTCTGCAATAAATTTTATTTCAGTCTGCTTGTTTAGCATTCCTGATGCGGCAAAAACTCCGGGAATTGTTTTTATGAGCCTCATGTCGTTTTCGGTTAAGTTTCCGGTTATCAGCCCGCTAGTAACATGCTGCTCTACAATCCCCTGTCCGGGGCCCTGTGCAAAATCATTCCCTCTTGAACTTTGGGGTGAGATGAAAATTAAATTTCCCCCAAAGTAACTGAGCTGCTCCTCAACATTTTTCTGAAGTCCCTGCGCAATTGAAACAAGTGCAACAACTGCAGCAACTCCAATCACTATCCCTAGAATAGTGAGCCAGCTCCTCAGTCGCCTGTTAACCAAACTCCTGAAGGACATTCTCAAGATAGCCGGCAGTCTCATGTCAGACAATTATTTCTTTTTGAAAAATGCAAAGTAGGCAAGAACTATTATTATAAGAACGAGAACCGGAACTAAAAATCTGCTTAATCCACCCGGATTCGTGGTTTTTATTTCAGGGGATTTTTCCTCTGTTAAATGCAGCGGAACTTTTTTCTCAAGGTTGTGCCGTGTTCCCTCGGTGTCTGTGTATGAAACAATAACCTCCAAATCTTTCTGCTCATCTACAAGCTGGGTTATTTCAAAAGTTGCGACAGTAAAATCTCCGCTTGCAAGATTTCCGATTATGTTTGAATTCACATTTCCTGTTTTGAAATGCTCCTGCTCCGGAATCTTGACAACAACAGACTTTGCAATGTTTTCCCCTGTATTTACAATTCCGAGAGAAATTGTATTTCCAGAGGCTTCCTGCACAATGACATCAAAATCCGTCTGCACGCTTGAAACAGGGATTTTTATTTTTTCTGAAAAAGTATAGCCGCCTACTGTATACTTGTACTCAAACTCATTGTCGCCCTCAACAGCCCTTTCATCCACCAATAGTCTTATCTGGAAAAGTATTTCGTTTTTATCAGTTGCCTGCCCTATAATCTTTACATTGCCAAGATCCTTAATTTTGCTCTCTCCTGGCTCAAGCGAGAATGGGAATTTCTCAACAACCTCAAAAGTAACTTCGTTTGGAGAATATGCAACACCGCCCTTTGCTCTGAAAGAGAGGTCAACATATTTTCCAGGAACTGCAGGGGAAGGATCCTGTCCGATAAAACTAATATTGAAATCGGCTGTGGGAGTAACTGCATATCCGCGGGGGC
>JBBIPJ010000015.1:0-1560 GCA_037442905.1 archaeon | reverse complement strand
AATCGCAATAAAAATAATTAATTTTTTCATCTCGCAACTACCGTTCCATCGCTTATCCTTATAACCCTTTCTGTTTGAGCTGCAATATCTCTGTCATGGGTGACAACAATAATTGTGCGCCCCTCTTTATTCAGCGCATTAAAAAGTTTTAAAATTTCTTTTCCTGTTTTTGAATCAAGATTTCCAGTTGGCTCATCTGCAAGAATTAAGACAGGGTTGTTTGCCAGGGCGCGGGCAACAGCAACTCTCTGCCTTTCCCCGCCTGAGAGCTGAGCTGGAAAATGACTGGCTCTTTTTTCAAGCCCAACTTTTTCCAGTAAATCATGCGCGCGCTTTTCCGAATCTTCAGAATTTTTACCAATGATTGTCATTGGAAGCTGGATATTTTCAAGCGTGGTTAAAGTTGGATAAAGATTGAAAAACTGAAAAACAAACCCTATTTTTTCCCCGCGAATGCGCGCAAGCTGCGAATCTCCCAATCTGAGAACGTTTTTTCCCTGCAGAAAAATATTTCCTGTTGTGGGGCGGTCAAGCAAGCCAATCATGTGGAGCAGTGTTGATTTTCCTGAGCCTGATGGTCCTTCCACTGCTAAGTATTCACCATCTTTTACCTGCATGCTTACATTGTCCAAAGCTTTTACTTCCACAGAATCCATTTTGTAAACTTTGCTGACATTTTTCAGCTCAATAATTGATTTAGCCATGTTTTTTGGAAAGATTCAAAATTTCCTGAGGAGTTAAAGTTACAACTCGCCTATCCGCGAATTCTGGAATTCTCTTAATAAATCTTTGTACTTCCTCTTTAGTCCCAATCTCATGCGCAGATTTAATTAAAGCATTCCTGACTTTTTGATTTTTATGCTGGAACAAGGCTCTTGTTATTGCATCAAACATAAGCGGAAGCTCAATTTCTTTCGGGGTTAATCTTAAAATCGCAGAATCAACTTTCGGCTGTGGAAAATATTTTGTTTTTGAAACTGTTTCTAAGAATTCAATATCTGCACGCAGGGCGCAGTTAACACTTAATCTTGAATAATCTTTTGTTCCAGGCTTTGCTATCATACGCTGAGCAAATTCTTTTTGATAACAAAGGACTGCAAGCTGAATTGGAGTATAGAGAATTTTAAAAGTTATATCAGAGGAAATTGAGTATGGCAGATTTCCGAGAATTTTGTCGCAGGGCGGAAAAGAAATTTCCAGAGCATCTGCAATTATTACTTCTGTATTGGGAATTTCATACAAAAATGGCTCAAACTTTTTATCTTTTTCAATTACAATTACTTTTTTTGCAGCTTTTGCCAAAAATCTTGTTAAAGTCCCGATTCCAGGGCCGATCTCCAAAACAGTATCCTCACTTGTAATATCTGCATACTCAATTTCGCGCTGCAAAATCCTCTCATCAATTAAAAAATGCTGGTCCAGTCTCTTTGATAGGCTGATTCCTCTCTGGTTTAAAATTCTTTTAACTTCTGCGCGCATAAGTATCTGTGAAATTTCTAAGGGGCTGCGGCACAAAGGGTAGGCTTCAATTGCTACCCTATCCCGGGCTTCTTTATTTTT
>JBBIPJ010000014.1:2697-10203 GCA_037442905.1 archaeon | reverse complement strand
TTAGGAGTCCCTAAAACAGCTTCTGGAGAGGTTGAAAAACTGCAAAAAGCAGGCTTGCTCAAAGAGGCTAAATTTTACCGCGCAAAAACTGCAAAGCAGGCTGTGGAACTCGCGGTTGAAGAGGCTGTTGCTTGAATTTTTGCGCAAAGATTTATATCATATACAATTCAATTATCTTCAACCCTAAAATTTATAACGCCTGAAGCGCTTCGTACAAATTAAATGTGGGACTGTAGCTCAGCCCGGGAGAGCGCCAGGCTGAAGAACTTTGCAATAATAGATTAAGGTAAATAGTACATTGTCAATGGTAAATCGTACGATAAACCATATACCATTTACGATTTACCTCACCGATTGCAAAGCTTAGAGACCTGGGTGTCGCCAGTTCAAATCTGGCCAGTCCCATTTTTTCCTAAAACAAATTATTTATACTCAATAAGCCACTTTCTAAAGCGTAAATGACTCGCTTAATCGCAGTTGCTTCTGGCAAGGGCGGTGTAGGGAAAACTACAACAGTTGTAAACCTCGCTGCCGCGCTTGCAAAATTCCAAAAAAATGTTATAATTGTTGATGCAAACCTTACCACTCCGAATGTCGGCTTGCATTTGGGAATGCGGCCGCCGATGAAAACTTTACACGATGTTATTTCTGGAAAAGCCTCAATCACAGATGCTGTTTATCTGCACGATGCAGGATTTAGAGTGATTCCAGCAGGAGTTCATTTAAAACATTTGAAATTTTCAATTCCGCACAAATTGTGGGATGTTGTTCTTGATTTATTTGGAACAGCCGAGGCTGTAATTTTAGATACACCAGCAGGACTTGAGAAAGGCGCAAAGGCTGTTCTGGATGCAGCAGAGGAAGTAATAATTGTAACAAATCCTGAGCATCCTGCAGTTACAGATGCTCTTAAAACAATTCGCATTGCCCATAAATCAGGGGCGCAGGTTCTTGGAACAGTAATAAACAAAATCCACGGAAAGCACTGGGAGATGAGCGCGCGGGCAATTGAGCACGAGCTTGAATTGCCAATTTTAGCAAAAGTCCCGTATGATATTTCTGTTCAGCATGCAATAAAAGCAAAAAAGCCAGTTGTTTTGCACAATCCAAATGCTCCAGCAAGCAAGGCATTTACAAAATTAGCAGCTGATTTGTTTGATGTTGAGCACAAGTTAAGAGGCGGCGGCTGGGAGATTGGAAAAATTATAAGAAGAATTTTTGGGATGTAAATGGAGAAAAATGCGGCACGAGAACTTGAATCGGTATTTGAAAAACTTTCCGCGGTAGAAAATAGACCTTTTAACGGTTTTAAAATTTTGGTATTCGTTTGTGTTGCCAAAGGAATGAATCTAGACAAAATTGCTTCGTGGTTGCACGAAAATTCCCCCATGCATACCACAAAGGAGATGAAACTTTGTGCACAACTTTTTCTTTCAGAGGTGAGCAGGGGTGAGCGCCTCTTCATAAAGCATGGCAGGGGAGACAAAGCCACTTTTAAACTAACGCCGCTTGGAATGTTGCTATATGATTTAATTAAAAGATACTTTAAATTAGGATAATTATTTTAATTTTTCCACATTTAATCCAAACTCAGAACCGAACTGTAAAACGTTTTACCGGTTCCGAGACCTCCATCAAGGGATTGCTTCGCAATCCCTTTAATTTCTACTTTTATTTTTCCCTGAGGTGCCCTGTTATTTTAATTTTTCCACATTTAATTCAAACAAAACAACAGGATATTCTATGTTAAAATTTCCCAAAACTTCTGGGTGAATTTCTCCAATAACTCCAATTGCCTTTCCATCAATTAAAATTGATGCAGCTCTTCCTGAGATAAAAGTTTCATCCTCGATTTCATTTAACTCAAAATTCTTTCCAATGTTCCTGAAAAAACCTTCCAGATTGCTTTTCATTTCTGTAAATCCTGCATTTGAATATGAAATTCCGGCGCAGATTTTTAAAACCTCCTTTGCTCCTGTTTCCAAATTTTTATCCACTCTCACAGAATTCCCAAGTTCAAAGATTTTCTGCGGAAATTCATTTGATTGATTCTGTGCAAAAACATTCAGCAAGCTTGGAATTAAAGAAATGCGAGTCATTGTGTAATCAACTGTTTTCGGATTTAAGATTTCAATATGCTCAACTCTTTCCTTTTTAATTTTCTCAAATTCATTTTGCTCATTTGAAAGAACAAAGGTAACAACTTCCTGAAATCCCAAGCCAAGAGCAATTTCTCTTATTCTATCTGCAAACTCTTCTTTTTCATTCGGCTTTGCAATTGTTGCAATTTTAGGAAGCCGCGGCTCAAATTTTTCATATCCGTGCCCGATTGCAATGTCCTCAACTAAGTCAATTGGATGCATTATATCTGTTCTGTAAGCCGGAATAAGAACATCATTCCCAAGCATCCCAAAGCGCATTTTTTCCAAAATTTCTTTCAATTCTTTTGGCTTTAAATCCAAGTCTAAAAGTTCATTAACATAGTTTATATCAATTCTCATTCTTCTCGGCCGCAAATCAGGCGCGCGAATGATTTTTTTTGTCGGATAAACAGTTTTTACCTCAAAAATTCTTGCACCTCTATCAGAAAGCGCTGTTACAATTATATTTAAAATTTCCATAACAGCTTTCCAGTCTGTTCCTGTAACTTCAATAAAAATATTTTTTGTCTTTGGAGTTATTTTTGCAAACTCAGCCCCTGTAATTGGAGGAACTCCAAGAATTCTTTTTCTCCCATCAATATATACTGGAAATTCAATCCATCCCTCTAATAAATGCCCGAATTCTTTTCCCTTAGGATGCTCATTTATTATTTGCCCAAGTGTTAACTGCTCTGTAAATCCAAGCGGTACAAATTTTGTGTATTTAGGAGGAGCAACTGTGTAATTAATAGGAAATCTTAATTGATCTAAATCATAAGTCCCAAGCGCAACTTTTTTTCTCTTTCTTCCAATTGTTGTTGCAAGCTTGTCCTGCAGCTGCATAAAAGCTGCTACGCTCTCATCTGTAAATTTCAAATCCTTTGCAACTGCAAAGGCTGCGCATCCTCTCAATCCAATTAATCGCTTGTCAACATATACTACAAAATTGCTTTTCTTAACCTCGTATTGTAATAACCCATTTTTTATTCCTAAAAATCCCTGCACAGCGCGCGCAAATCCTTCAACTGAAAGCAAATCTGGGCGATTTGGGAAAATTTCAAAATCAACTTCGTTCTCTGTAATTCCTTCAAGAGGAACTCCTAGCATTACTAATTTATCAGCATAATCACTATCGGAAAGCTTTTTTCCAATTAAATTTTCTAAATCTTTCCTGTTAAAAGTTACAAGAGCCATTTAAAAAATTCCAACCTCCCTCAGCCATTTTAAATTATTGAAATAGTAAAAACTCCTTATATCATTCAATCCAAGTTTTAGCATAATTGGCCTTTCCAAACTCAATCCCCAAGCTAAAACAGGAACATCTATTCCCAAAGGCTCTGTAACCTCTGGCCTGAAAATTCCTGAGCCGCCCATTTCAAGCCATTCCCCTCTTTCCTCCAGATAAACCTCTGGCTCTGTGCTCATCTCTGTGTATGGAAAGTAAGCAGGCCTGAATCTGATTTTTTCAAACCCAAGCCTGTAGAAAAATTCTTTCAAGTATCCGAGCAAATCTTTGAAACTTACATTTTCATCTGCAACAATTCCCTCTATCTGAGTGAACTCTGGGAGATGTTTAAAATCCAGAGTTTCATTTCTGAAAGTCCTTCCAATGCAGAAAACTTTTGCAGGCGGCTTAATTCTTGCCAATGCTCTTACAGTAACAGCAGTTGTATGCGTTCTTAAAATAGATTTTTTCGCCAATTCAAAATTCCATTTGTATCTCCATCCTGTTGAGTCCTTTGTTCCCTGCTCATGCGCTTTTTTTACCCCATCAACAATTTTTTGCACAGGCAATTTTGAGTCTGAAGGATTTTTTAAATAAAATGTATCCTGCAAATCCCTTGACGGATGGTCCTGCGGCTGGAAAAGCGCATCAAAATTCCAAAAACTGCTCTCAACCAAAGGCCCCTCTACTTCCTCAAATCCCAAATCCAAAAAAATTCTCCTGATTTTATTTTTAGCAATTGTGAGCGGATGTAATTTTCCTCCATAAAAAGTTGGAACAGGTGCTTTCAAATCATACCCGCGCAATTTTTTTTCTTTCCATGAGCCGCTTTTAATCATTTCATGTGTTAATTGGTGCACAATTTCCTCAGCCCCTGAGCCCATGAGTCCCGCAGCCCCCTCTTTTAATTCCATTTTATATTCATAATGAGTCCCAATTTCCACAAGCCCGCGCTTTTTTAAATTTTGAATTATTTCCTCCTGAATAAATTCGCCTGCTTCAATATCCTCCAGTGCTTTTTCAAGCTCTAATTTTCCTCCACCTTCGAGCTTTCCAATTTCTGTTGCTTCCAATTCAATTCCCAAATCCCCTTTTCTAATAACAGCCCAGCCGCTTTTTTTTAAAATTCCAAAACAAGCCTCAATTTCCTGCTGGGTTAATCCAGTTGCTTCAATAAGTTCGTTTAAAGTTTTATGTCCGCGCTTTACAGCAAAAATAATTTTTTTCTCAGGCAAGCCCTCTTTCAGATATTTTTTTCCTAGTTCAGTAAGCTTTGGCTTTTCAGAAACTTTTTTCTCAAGTACAATTAGTCCTTTCTGGCTCAAAGAATATCCAAATCTTTCTGCCTGGATTTTTTCAATTCCTGCTGCCTCTGCAACTGCTGAAGCAGAGCCTTTTCCACCGAGCTTTTTCAGGCCTTCAATAACTTTAATCTCTAAAGGATGCAAATCCATGGCGATAAGTAAGAAATATAGCAATAAATACTTTTATTCAAATAACTTTTTCAAAACATCCAAAGTAAATAAAATAGTTGCCTGCGCCTACTTTTATAATACTTTCAAAAACTCCTCCTCTGAAACTTTTGCTTGCTTTAAAATTCCTTTGAGCGTGCCGCGCTTAACTGTTTTATGCATAGGAACTGTGCAACCAACTTTTCCTTCCGTAGATTCTTTAATCATTATTACATGGCTTCCTTTTCTGCGCTTCGCTTCAAACCCCAATTTAGAAAGAGCTTTTACAATTTCAGTGCCTGACAGGTCGTTTGGTAGCATGAGCAGAAACCTCAAAAAAAGTCATTATTGGCTTTTCTTCTTTTTCAAGCGGAAACTCTTCTAAATATAATTCTGTTGCCTCTTTTAAATTTGCAACTGCCTCATCTATTGTATATCCTTGGCTAACAGTTCCAAGTTCTGGGCAAGTAGCAACATACATATCATCTTCTTTGTGGAGGACTGCTGTCAGAGTTAAAGTTTTTTCCATAACTATAAATTATTCTTTCGGTATCTTATATAAGTTTCTATTGTTTATTCAAAAAGTTTTTTTCAAAACATCTAGCGTAAATAAAATCGGCGCCTGCTCATTTCTCGCCAAGCCGCGAGTGGGCCGGACTATATCGGGGATATGCTCGCTTCTTTAAAATTTTTGAGCTCGCAATCCCCAAATAGGCCTTTCTTCTACTTCTATTTATGCTAGCCTTGAGTTAAAGTTCACTCAAATAACTTTTTCAAAACATCCAAAGTAAATAAAATAGTTGCCTGCGCCTGCTCCTTGCTCGGATAAAAAGCCTCTTTTTTTGAATGCACAGAAAAAACTCTTACTTGATTTATTAAATGGATTTGCTGTGTCAATCCGGGGTCAATTTTCACATTTTGTTCCTTTAATTTCGCAACTAAATTTCCCAGCCCAATATTTGGAGCTGTTTCTAACAAGTCCTGCCCTGCAACCTCAAAATATTTCCTGTGAAGAGCTGTTTCCATTACTCTTCCACAAAGAACAACACAGCTCCTGTAAGCCCCTGAAACAAAGCATTTTCTCAGTTCATTTAAATCAGCAGCGATTTCTTCTGCAATCACTTCTGGCAATTTTGGAATTTGTATAAAAGAAATATCATCTTCAACAGTTTTTACGTATGTTAATTTATTTGTTAAACCTGTTATCTCAGAAATTAGTTTTCTTATTTCAGCCGGCTGCGCGCCTTTTTTTAAATTTTCAGTTTTTCCTAAAATCTGTAAAATAACTTCCCTGTTATTCGGATTTACCCCAAGTTCAACCAATTCCCAAGAATTTTCTCTTAATCTTAATAAGTTTGAATCAACATTTGCGCGCATATAGGAAGCGCGGCCGCTTCCATAATCCATGAATTCGTTTTTAACTGCGAACTTTATATCTTTTCCACTTTCAAAATTTTTTAGAGAATCATCTAATTCTTTAATCCTTTTCTTAAAAATTTCAAGCATATTTGCCATTCTTTAATCTCCGCCCCTGAGCCCCTCAGCTCCCCTATTCCAAATCTTTTTAAACAAAGAGTAGGTTTATTATCTTTTAAATTCTTTATCTTTGAAGCCTACTCTTTGTTTCCCCAAATCTCATGCAACAATTCATAATTCTTTTTAATATCCACTCTTTTTTGTTTTGTTGTATCTCTATAGCGAACAGTAACAGTATTATCTTTTAAAGTTTGATGATCAATTGTGACACAAATAGGAATTCCAATCTCATCCGCGCGTGCATACATTTTTCCAATATTTCCTGAGTTATCATACTGCGCCATAACATTATTTGCTAAAAGCATGTTGTAAACTTCAAGAGCTTTTTCCGGCAGTTTATCCTTATCAAGAAGCGGAAAAACAGCAGCCTCAAATGGTGCAATATTTTTCTTGAATTTAAAAAATATCCTTTTTCTATCTCGAGCGGAGTGAGAGATGTGAGGAAGCTTTGCTTCCGAAACATCATCATGCAAAGAATGTTCCAGTAAAAGATAAAATGGCCTGTCGATTCCAAAAGATGCTTCCATCACATGCGGCAAAATTTTCTTTCCATCAATTGTAACTGACAAATCTTTTTTTGAAATTTCAGAATGCCTTCTCAAATCATAATCACTTCTATCAGCAATTGCAGCCACTTCCACCCATCCAAAATCCTCTGAGTGAATTTCAATGTCCCAGGTATCAATTGAGTAATGTGCCCTCTCCTCTGGAAGCTGCTGCCTGCATCTCATTGAGCTTTCTGGGAATCCAATCCTGTTGAAAAATTGTTTTGAAAGTGTTAAGTAATAAGCCTGCAACTCTGATTTAATTATTTTTTTCTTTACAGAATCTTTTGCGCTCACTTTTTCTCCTTTTCCAGATTTACCCTTTTTCTGCTCCTCAATTGTTAGCAAATGCAATTCTTCTTTTTCAACCTCTTTAAAGCATGGATGTGTTTTATCATGCGGGTTGAAAAAAACCTCTGCCTCTGCCTGCGAAAATTCTCTCAGTCTAATCATTCCCTGTCTTGGGGAAATTTCATTTCTATAAGAACGCCCAACAAGCGCAGCCCCAAAAGGAAGTTTTTTTCTTGCAACTTCCCAAAGTCTTTCAAAAGAAACAAAAGCTCCCTGCGCAGTTTCTGGGCGCAAATATGCAACTCTTTTTTCCTCCC
>JBBIPJ010000014.1:0-2669 GCA_037442905.1 archaeon | reverse complement strand
GAAACATTAAATTAAATTTGTAAACTTCCCCTAATTTTCCCTTGCACTTTGGGCAGGCAACTCTGTTTGCAATTATTGCTCCGTTTATTTCATCAACTGCCATGCCCTCTGTTCTAATTTTTAACTTTTCCTCCACTAATTTATCTGCCTTAAAATTTGTATTGCATTCTGTGCAGCTTACTATTGGATCTGCAAAATGCTCCAAATGCCCAGAAGCCTGAAAAACAGAATCAGCCATAACATTTGGCGTATCAATTAAGAGCATTCCTTCCTGTGCAACAAAAAGTTTTTTCCATTCTTTCTCAATATTTTGTTTCAAAAGCGCCCCAACTGGGCCATAATCATAAAATCCTGCCAAACCTCCGTAAAGTTCAGAGCTCGGCCAGAAAAAGCCCCGCCTGCGCGCAATTGCTGAAATTTTGTCGTATTTGCGTTCCATAGGTGAGTATAGTACTCTTTGCCTATAAAAGATTTTATATATAACGCGCTTCACTCGCTGTTCAAAGCTGTTCACAATAATACTTAAATAGTGTTCACAATATAGAAAATGAAAGGTAAAAAATTCACAAGAATATTCAGGTGTTTAGAACTGAAATTTAAAAATAAAAGAGCGCCATTTTCGAGCGTAAGCGAGAAAATGCAAGGAAACTTTGTTTCCAAAGCATTATGGGGGGTGGCCTTAGTTCTGGCATTCTTTGCTGTTTTTTCTGCTGTTAGTGTTTTTGCTGATAGTGGGGACTTTAAGCCTATGTCACATGGCATAAATGTTTATCTCATTACAACGGGCAATGATTGGAGCACAATTGAAACTTTTACAGAGACTTTTAACTTTACAATAACCAATACAGGCGATCCTGTCAATCCAGGGAATATAACTCATGTAAATATAACAGTTTGGAATGGAACATTTGCACAGTATATAGTTAATAGCTCAACAATCTTTGACCCAACTGACTGGAGTCATACAACCATCAATGATAGCAACGGAAATATTTTAATTATAATGTGGAATACTTCAACCAACCCCATTATTCCAAATACAAATAAATCCTTCTGGTTTGATGCACAAGCTCCTAGCGTCTCAGCCAACACAACAGCAACGTGGAACATAAATACTATGGATGATTTAAATGGGACAGCTGCTGAAAGCAAATCAACATTAGTTATTAACGACGATATTCCACCTACCTCAACAATAACAGAGCCTTTAAACAACACTCATTGGAGAAATCCAATTATTGTAAATGGAACTGCCTCTGACCCACAGAGTGGAGTTCAGTATGTTGAATTTTGCTATGCAATTGTTGGAAACGCCTATACATGTGTAACAGCAAGTGGAACAACCTCCTGGACATATAGCTGGACTCCATCTGCAAACGATATCTATAATATTGATAGCAGAGCAACCGATAATTTAAACAACACAGAAGCTTTGGGCGGCGCTTTAACAATTACTTATGATACAGTTGCACCTTCCTTTATCAACTCTTCTGCAGTTCCAGATCACATATCTCCAAATGCGAGTCCAGGAGCAGGAGATAATACAAGTATTAACGCAACTGCAAATGATAGGCTGTCTGGAACATTGTTCTATTCATTTGAAGTTAGAAATTCGGCTAGTGTACTAATTAAAGAAAGCGGAACAGTTACTGGCACTAATAATACAATGGTTAGCTGGATTTGGAATGGCACGGACTCAAATAATAATTTTGTTTCAGAAGGTTACTATAATATAACAATTAGTGTGTGGGACTTAGCAGGAAATAACAACACAAATCATCCAACAGGCGGTTATAATATAACTGTTGATAACACATATCCAATTATCTCGAATTTGCAGCCGAGCGGAACAATAACAGATACAACCCCAATCTTAAGCCTGAATACAAATGAAGTTACAACTTGTTACTATAGCAATGTCTCAATTTCAAATGCCACAAATATTTTTGCAAACACCTCTTCAACTTTCCACGATCAACAATTAGAACTTCCATATGGAACCTATACTTATTATGTAAAATGTCTTGATTCAGCTCAAAATGATGCAAATGCAAGCACAACTTTCACAATTCAATCACCCACACCGCCAATAGGCGAAACAAGCGGAGGAGGAGGCGGTGGATTTCTCCCAACAGGTGGAAAGGTATTTGTCAATGCTCCGCCCTCACTTGAAACAATTCCAACTCTTTTCGCAAAAGTTGGAAAACTCTTTACCTATCAGGTAAGCGCTGATGATCCAAATGACGATCCTTTAACATTTTCTGATGATACTATATTATTTAATATTGGAAAAGAAAATGGAATAATTAGTTTTATCCCAGCTGAATCCCAAATAGGCTCGCACAAAATAACAATAACTGTTTCAGATGGAAAACTTGAAGCTTCAACTTCATTTATCTTAGTTATTGAGCCTGCTGAAGAAGAAACTGCCCCAACGGTTGAAACACTGGGCCCAACAGGGCTTTTTACATTCGCAAGAGCGAGCTGGATAGCAGCTTTAATTATTGCGCTTGTTTTGGGGTATATAACATACAGATACTATACAAAGAAAAAATATGGCACAAGCGAGCCTGAGGAAGAAGTTCAGCCTTCCGAGCCTAGTCTTTTAGGATAACTCGCCAGGCCGCGAGCACAAAGGGCAGGTTTGCCCACTATTAAATTTAACCCAT
>JBBIPJ010000013.1:8314-10387 GCA_037442905.1 archaeon | reverse complement strand
CATACCTCTAACGTCAAACTTCAAACCTATAGCCTTAATTTATTTCACAAATTATTCCAAATCCCCTTGCTTCAAATATCCTTTTTTTATCAGATGATTAACCTGAGTCCTAGTATATCGATAGAGATAATCCCCTTTTTCATTTCCTTGCACAGCCCATTTTTGAATTAAAACAACATCCCCTGGATTTATGTAGACTTTGTAACGAATTTTTCCAGGAATTCTACAAGTTCTTGTGTAGCCATCTATGCACTTGACAAGCAATTTTTGCCCGTAATCCTCAAGAACAATTCCAATAACTTCCCTGTTTTTTGTATTTGGCAATCGGACGCGAACAATTTCCTCTGGAATTTCGCCAGCAGGAGCTTTTATTTTTTCGCGCGGTCGCTGCTCAAATCCCTCCTCGTAAGTATCAAAGATTTCCTGTTCCTCTTTTTCTGTTAGTCCTTTTTTCTGTTCCATAGCTAGAGTGAATGGAGGATAAGGTATTTAAATATCTTCACATGTATAAAAGAGCCTAGCTAAAGTATTTTTATGGACATTCAAAAATCAAGCATGTACCCAACAACAAAGCTCACTCGCTTTGAGCGAGCTAGAATAATTGGTGCAAGGGCTTTGCAGATTTCTATGGGAGCTCCAATACTGATTGATATGCCAAAAGAACTAACAGTCCCAACAGAAATAGCAGTTGCAGAGTTTAAAAAACGCGCTGTTCCAATGACTGTTGTAAGAAGAATCGAAGGACGCAAATCTGTGACAATTGATATTTCTTCTGCAGATTTGGAAGAGATGTGGTATTAACGCTTTGAAATTTTTGAAGGCTTGCGGCTTGTAGCTTGCAGCTGGCAGTTGAAGTAATTATACTGCGAGCCGCTAGCCGCGAGCTGCTAGCCAATTCATAATGTATGCACAATCTGAACATGCGGGACATCTTTAATTTTCATAACACTGCTTTCCATTACCAAGCCAAGCTCTATTGCTTTGTTAACTGTTTCATCCCCAACTAAATTTGCAATAGTTGCTTTCTTAAGTTTTTTCGCAAATTCTTCTGGCGTGATTTTGCGGCCGCTGTAAAAATCGTTTCTAACCTCTAACTTCAAACCTCTAGCCCTATCCTCAAAAGTTTTCCCAAGCAAATCACTATCACATGCTGCTATTAAAAGTTCTGTTTTTCCCTGCTTGTATTCTTTGTAGGAAATCATTTAACGCACCACGCAAAACGCACAACGCATAACCTCACAACTTCCTAATTGTATATTTCGCTCCGCAAGCCTTACACTTTATCTGCTCAAAATGCTCAACTTTCCTAATCTCAGTATCAGGCTTTTTGCATTCCTTGCAAAGCACAAATTCTTTAATGTACAAATCCAATTTTTCATTCAAAACTTCTGCTTTTTTTTGCCCTTTCAAAACCAATCGCTGGTCTTCAATTTCCCCAAAAGTTCCTGTCTCTGCCTGCAAAAATTTTAATAAATGTTCCGGATTGCGGCCTAAATTTTTTGCAACCTCAATAAAATTCTTAACAATTGTTTTCGCGCCCTCAATAAAGCTCTCAAATTTAGGAAGCTCAAATCTTTTTTCCTCTATTACTGTAGCTGGCAAATTCTTTCTTGCTCTTTTCAAAAGTTCTTCATAATTCATTTAATCAATCCTCTTTACAAATCCTTTTTTGGGCTCATATAAGTCGCCCTTTATTAATAGGTTTCTAATTATCTCTATTGCGCGCTCTTTTTCAATGTTTAAAGTTGCAACTAGATTTTCAATTTTTACCCCACTCCCTGAATCAAGCTCTGCTGTTTTTAATAAAACTGCAGATTCCATATCAAGTTCAGAAATTTCTTCTCCTGTTGAAGCAGTTGAAATTTCTAATTTTCGCAGTATCTCGTAATTTGGATCATAGATTTTTTTTGCAATTAAAGGAGCTAGATAAATCTCGCCTTCGTATTCTCTAATAAATCCAAAAATATCAATTAAATCTCCAACATCAATAATTGCAATTGAGGAAACATACTGCTGGAAAAATTTCGCCCTTATTGTTTCTGTGCCATCATCAAAAGTTAATGCAGCATAATT
>JBBIPJ010000013.1:5316-8300 GCA_037442905.1 archaeon | reverse complement strand
TCAACAACATTCCCAAGAATTCTTACTCTATTTAGTTCCTTCCCGTTTTTAGTACGCAAAAAATCCCCTGAATCGCTTTTTACAAATTCCCCATTAACAATATCTGCTATTCTAACTTTTATGAAGTGAAATCCACTTGCCATTATTTCTCCCATTTAAAATACAAACAAGCTAATTACAAATGCAATCAGAGAAAAGAAAACAATTGGAGGCAGAGCAGGAATTGCTCCAATTTTCTTTTGCATTAAAATTAAATGAATAAAAAATAATCCTACAAATGCTCCAAAAATAACTGAAATTGATGTAAGAACCCCAAATTTTAAAGCAGCAACTGCAAAAACAATTGGAAATGCTATATCTCCTGTTCCCAATAACAAAAATCTTCCTGTCCCTGGCTGGGCTTCTTTTACATGCGCCTTTACATCCCCTGCTCTGTCAGGAACTATGATTGAAAACGGAACTCCTTTTTCTAGCAATCCTTTGAACAATGTTATCATATGCTGTGTTCTGTAAACCGCAATAACATCATAGACAGAAAGAACTGCTAAAATAACAAGAACTGCTTCAAAAGAAAAGAATAATCCAAGAGTTGCTGATATTCCAGCAACTGCAAATATGAGTGCAAGATTTTGCGAAAAAACATTTGGCCACATAAATCTTAAAATAACTAATTCAATTGCAAGTAAAATTGCCGCCTCTTCTGGAACAAAAGTTAAGAACACAGTTTCTGCTCCAACGAAAATTAAAAATGCGAGCAAAAATTTGAAAAATATTCTTGTTTTGAAAAACTTTAATAATAAAATCAGCCCTGCTGTTGCAACTGCAAATGAAACTAAAAATGTGAAAATAGAGCTTGCTGTTTCAGCTGGAATAATTGTTCGCTGCAAGAAAAACCAGTATCCAACATAAAGCCCAATTGCCTGAATAATTAAAAACATAATGCTTTCATTCAAGAACAATTGCCAGCGCATATTATCTGCCATAACTATCAGTTATAATTTAATTGCTAAGCTTATAAAATCTCTGTTAGGCGCGCTGAATAAATCCAGGTCGCGGCTCAAACAAGTCACCCTTTTCCTTTAATTTGTTTATAACTTCCATTGCTGCAATATTATCAATTCCCTGATCCTTTGCCTTAACTAAAATATCCTCAATTGGAACTGCCTTTCCAACCTCTTTGGTCAAATCATTTACTATTGAGAGCATAGTATGCATGCGTCCGCGCTGGACAGAAGAAATCCCTACATCTATTCTGTCAATATCTATTCTTCCTGTCTCTGGTTCATAGCCAACTTCTCTCAAAGAAAATTCTAGCAATCTTATCGCACGCCTTGCATCCTCTGCTGTTACCTCATCGCTCAATCGAACGCGCGCAGATGCCTCTGAAATTCTGATCAATGCTTCTAATTGTCTTGGAGTTAAAGACATTGTCATCTCTCCGCCCTCTTCTCTGTATTTTGATCTCCAAGAAACATAGAAACTCTTTATAATTTTCTTTGCATCCTCTGTTAATTTTGGCTTACAGGTTTTTTTTGCATATGCAATATACTTTCTTATTAAATCAATTGATAATTTTGGCTCAATTCTCTCAGGCATTGTCAGTGATTCAAGTACATGCTCTGCAAGCGCAGAATCCTTTTCTGACCCAGGAACATCTTGAATAACAAATTTCAAATCAAACCTGCTGAGAACAACTGCTCCCCCTGTTCCCAAATCAATCTGGTCAAACAAAGGCTTGTATGCATCAAACCTCCCATATTTTGGATTTGCAGCTGCTAAAACTGTTGTGTCTGCATTTAAAGTTGTAACAATTCCTGCTTTTGCAATCGAGATTGTTCCCTGCTCCATTGCTTCCAACATTGCTGACATATCATCTGTGTCCATTTTATCAAATTCATCAACACAGACAATTCCCCTGTTTGCAAGTATCATTGCTCCTGCCTCAAGAATAAATCCTCCTGTAACCTCATCCCTTACAACAGCTGCTGTCAATCCTGCTCCTGTTGCTTTTTTTCCTGATACAAAACGTCCTTTTGGAGCAAGCTCTGAAACATATCTCAACAATTGGGATTTTCCAACTGCAGGGTCTCCGATTAAAAAGAGATGTACATTTCCTCTAATCTTAGTTCCATCCGGCTGAGTTTTTGGAACCCCTCCGAAAAGCTGCAAAAGAATTGCTTCCTTAATTTCCTGATAGCCAAAAATAGAGGGCGCTATGCTTACAACAAATTTTTCATAGACATGCGCATCCTTTGCAAGTTTCTTGATTGCTTTCTCATCTTCAGAAGAAAGTTCAATTTCCTCAAACTCGCGCTCAATTGGCTCAACATAATTTGCATCTATGTACAAATCATACTTAGTTAATTGAGCTCCTGTCCTAGAAGTTGCTGGAATTTTTCTTAAAACTCCTGCAATTTTTACCCTATTTCCAGGAAGAACTTTTTTGCTTTCTTTTGGGGAAACAATATCATCTGTCAAATGAACTGGCAAATGCGATGGCTGCTCGCTTCCAACAATATCTTCTGGAGGCTCCTGAACCTGAATTATCTGGGAATCAACAAGGTCAACCTTCAAAACTTTAAAATATCCTCTGCCGCCGCACTCTGGCTTATCACAAACGAAGGGAGAGCGAATTTTTTTCCCAAATTGGGGAACTATCATTGCTTGTCTGCATAGAGGGCATTCAAATTCTATTCTTATTGCCTCTGGCCTCACTTCTGATGTCCCTTTTACAATTCCTTCGATTGTTATTAAACGTTCAATATGCTCGGCTCTAATATCCCTGATTGTAACTTCTGATTCTTCAGGAGGGTTGAAAAATCTAACATTAATCTTATAATCGCCTTCAATAGGCAAATCAATTTCAAAAATCGCATCCTGAAAAACTCTCAATGCTTCCTCTGGATTAGCGAGCAAAAAATCAGCAAGTTCTGTATCAAACTTTTCCAAATCTGCATAATCAACTAAAAGTGATTTTTGCTCAG
>JBBIPJ010000013.1:0-5296 GCA_037442905.1 archaeon | reverse complement strand
AAGTTTCAAAAGCTCAGCATAATATTTCCTATCATTTGACTCGCGCAAAAACTGAACAAAGCGCTCTATTGAATTATTTACCTCAACTTTCTTAATTTCGCGAGTCTGATAAGTGATGTCATCAGCTGTTAATTTTTTAGCCATAAGAAACCCTCTCCCAGTGGAATTAGAGAGTAAAGAATAATGGTATATAAGCTTTTTCTAACTCTATAATACTTCTTAGAGTTTATACAACTTTAATTTTCTTAAGTTCCTGTATCAAACGCGCAACGCCCTTATCAACATCTGAAGGTTTTTTTCCGCCTGTGCAGACTATTTTACCTGATCTGAATAAAAGAAAGACAACTTTTGGCTCATCTATTCTAAAAACTAAGCCTGGAAATTGCTCAGGCTCAAATTCAGTGTTTTCAAGTGAAAAAGAAATCTTATCCAGATTTAACTCTACTCCTAAATCAGAGCTTGCGACAATATTTTGGATATTAATTTTTGCAGGCCCTCTTACTTTAACACCTGCTGAGCGAATTTGCTTCAAAGTTTTCTCAATTGCCTGCTTGATTATTTTTGGCTCCTTTGCGCCTGTGCAAACCATTTTTCCAGAAGAGAAAACAAGAATAGCTGCTTTTGGCTCATCTAAACGCAAAACAAGCCCTGGAAATTGCTCAGGCTCGTACTCTGCATTTGGCAGTGTTGCTGCAACCTTATCCAAATCAATCTCAGCATCAACACTGGCAGACGCAACAACATTCTCAATTCTTACTCGGGGTTTTCCAACCAATTTTTTCTTTTTAGAAACAGGTTTTGCTTTTTTTACCATAAACTTTTTCGCAAAAAGTTTAATCAAAAAGTCGCAAATCCTTCGGATTTGCTCCTCAAGATATTTTTTGCGTCTTACCCCCAAATTCGGAGCTTTATATAATATATAAAGGGGTATTTAAAGTTTATATATTGGGAAAAAGATTGAATTAATTGATGAAGAGTGGTGTTAGAGAGACACTCAGCAAGAAAGCTACTGACGCAAATTTAAGGCTTCTTTTGGGAATTATTTCTAAAATTGAAAGTGGTGAGGACATTAAGAAAAAAGCACAAGCATCAAAAACGCTTTTAAAATCTATGGATTTTCTAGGAAGATTATCAGAAAAGTATAGGGAAGGCACCCCATTTTTTTCAAATTATAATAAATTTTACAGCACTGTAAGAGATTTTTTACATACGAATAACTTGGAAGATATTAAAAAAATAATGGGGGTAGGGATTGCATGGTTAGAATTTTATGAAAATAGAGGTGTGCTTCCATCTGGATTTAAAGATGAATTAGGTATAGCTGCAAAAAGCAATGAAAATATGCAAGCTTTCTTACAAAAATACTATCCTTACTTTAGAAAAAGATTACATGAGGCAAGAACAGGCCTAAGGAAAGCACCAAAAGAAGTCGGAGGATATGGAATCACTGCTCTAGATTTGGCAGAAAAGAAAATACTGCCAAGACTTGTGCCAACAGGAGTGGCATTACAACTAGGAATTGTTGGAGATATAATATGGCTTGCTGTGCTTGCTATGGCCTTTGTAATTATAATTATTGGTTTACTGAAAAGCATAGAAGTGGAGGACTGGAGACCAGTAGCTATGCACCTTCTGATTGCACTTGTGCTCGTCTTTGTAGTATGGCTGTTTTTCAAGATAACTGGGATAATTGGAAGATTTGTTAGGCCATAATTTTTTCTTTTTAAAAACAGGTTTTGCTTTTTTAAGCAATTTCCAGCAATTTATCCAATAATTCAAGAGATGAATTAATTCTGTTTATTTTTATCGGCTCAATCTGCATTCCAATTTTAACATTTTTTGCATTTGAGCGCTGCGCATCTTTAATTGTACTCCAGATATCGCAAGCAACTCCGATTGATTCTTTTTCCATGTCTGCGCTGTTTAGCAAGCGATTTCCAATTTCTTGCGGAACTCTAACAAGCAACTTTTCCATGAAAACAAGGGTTTTCACACTTGGAACAATACAAAAACTGAAAAAAATTGTAACTGGTTTTAGTCTATTGTCCTTGCAATAAGCTGAATAATTTTCCAATAAACTTTCAGAAGATTCTGATTCAAAAATAAACTGGCTTGCAACAAATTTGCAGCCGTGTTTTTGTTTTAAAGCAATTCTTTCATGTTCCCTGATTGACTTTGCGCTTTTATCCCCTGGGACAGGAACATCTCGCCACGGGATTGTAATTCCTCCGCATGTAAAATTTCTTTTGGACGCAATTTCAAAACCCTGGTTTGCTGTATATCCTCCTAATAGAGCAACATCCTCAGGCCTTTCAGGCCCTACAAGAATAACTGAATTGATTTCTTTTGATTTTATATAATTCAAGCGCGGAACAAATTCTTTTTTTGGAACTCTTGGAACAACAACTGTTGTTATCAAATCAATTTTTTTCTGAAAGCTTCCAAGAAAATCCTCAGGAGGAATCGTATTTCGAACATAGCTAACTTTCCCCTGCTCCTCAACGCGCGTTACAAGTTCGGGGGAACTAATCCCATGTATTTTTTTGTTTGAAAAAACAGGACTCAAAGCTTCAATATATTGCTCCACTTCGCTATTTTCTTTTGGAGCAGAAACAGCATACAAAATAGGAAGTTTTTTCCTTAGAAACTTTGCTTTCTTATTCATATTGAGCGCGCAAACTATCAGCAGCCCTAACCATGTTCTGCAATTTTGGCAAATATGACTCAAAGGGATGCAACTGCCTGCCTCCGCAATCTGGAAATGGAAAAGCATATTTTGGGTCCCCCAAGTTTTTAATCGCTATCTCTAATCTTTTCTGCTGGAGCTCCCTGCTCTCAACTTTTGGATTGTGGATATCAAACAAACCAACTCCAATTGCTCTGCCATCATTATACTGAGCAAAGTCTTTTAGAAAATCATAGCCATGATGCCCTTCATTAACTTCCCAACTATCGCCATTTGACAGCTCTAATGTAAACAATTTGCATTTTTTTGCCTCCATTATTTCTGGAAAAATTTCCTCTCTGTATTTTCCAAAGCACACATGCAAATAAAACTCTCCTTTTATTCCTTTTGTTGCCTCGTTGAATGCTTCTGCGCACAATTTTGCCCCAAGCTGATGCACCTGCGGTTCATCAATCTGAATTATAGAGGCGCCGCGCTTTAACATATCTTTAATATTTGGCCGCAAAACTTCTTTTGCATACGCAAGAACAGCTTCTCTTACATCTTTGTAATATTCGTTCAGACTCCAGAAAACTTGAGTAAGTGCGCCGCTTAATGCAAACTTAATTATATCATCTTTCTTCGCATACCTTAATGCAATATTTACCTCTTCATTCGGAAATGCATGTGCTAATTTTATTGGCCCCTCAATAATTCCAGGGAGCCAAATTCTATCATCAAATGAGCGCACATAATCCTCTACAAGTTTAATTCCTTTTATCTGATGGATCTCCCACTGATACATGTCTCCTTTCACTAAATGCCATTCCCCGCTTGGGGAATAAACTCTTAATCCTGCTGTTTGAAAAAAATGCACTGGCAAAACCAAGGATAAACGAATCGCCTCACCGTACCAATTCTCTGTATTCTTTGGGTTTTCAATTAATTTCTTTAGCTCCTCAAGATGAGGATGTTTAATGTTCAGTTTTGTTTCCCATTCCTTTATTTCTGCCAAAGATTTCTTAACCCGTTCAGAATCAAATTTTACATGAGTGCGCAAACTTTCAGCAAAAGTCGCTGCCCTTAGGCTTCCAACCTCCATTGGCTCAAGCAATCTTAATTTTGCGCTCATAGTCCCTCCCTTGCAAGAATTTTTTTTGCAGCACCCATATTTTTTAATTTAGCATCCGCTAATCCCCGCGGAAGAATTGTTTCATCAGTGCTGAAAGTTATTCCAAATTTCAAGGAATTGTTTTGTTTATGCGCCAATCTAACAATATCTGCAATCCATTCTGCAGTTTCTAATCCTTTGTTTGTGGTAAAGCCGCCGTTTCTTCCATTTACACAGCCAAAAATAATCTGCTTATCTGTATCAGATTGGAACAAATACGAATGTGATTTTATAAGTTCATTTGCAGCCGGAATTGGATTAAAATAATCTCTTGCCCTCAAATCAATAATTAAATTATCAACAGGCAATTCCAATAAATTTTCCCAAACAGAATCTGCCTGATAAAAAAAGTATCCAAAAGTTGTTCTCACATTTTTTAAAGCAGAACAAATTGTCTCTAAATTTTTCTTTTCCTCCTCCCAAATATCTGCTGAAATCTTTTTTTCTCCTATATTTGGTTCGCTGATTAGAACATGCGCGATTCCATCATTTACAGATGGGGCAAGACTCTGTGCAAGTGCTGCTGAATATTTTTCCTGCACCTCCTCAATAGAAATTCCATCCCTAATTTTCGTAAGCCGGGCATATGAATATGGCCCTAACACAGAAATTTGTTGATTCTTAACTCTATTTAACAAAAATTTTGAAAGATTCACTTTTTGAATATTATCAAGTGAAGCTATATTTGGTCTGCGTGCAAATGTGTTTGTGTCTGCCCTTCTTACCATTTCCAAATTTTCTTCGCTCTCTGAAAAACAAAACGGCCGCGCCAAATCCTTCCACAGAAATTGTCCGTCTGAAACAAAATCGCATTTAATTTCAGTCTGCAAATCAATAAAATCTTTGGAATCAGAAACTTTAATCTGATATAATTGCTCCGCTGTTATTTCCCCGCGGTTTTTTCTGCGCGCAGCTAGAGCATGTTCTCTTGAATATGCGTAAATTCCTGTGTGATGCAGAATTACCATTATGCTTCCTCCTTTTAAAAAATAGAAAGGTAATTATTTAAGAGTTTTTGCTATGCTTATTCCAATTGGAATAAAAATCAGAATTTTAATTCCAGATCAGAATCCTGAACATATTTTGCTCCTGTTTTCAGTGCAATATAAGCTTTTTCCAACTCTTTCCCGAGATAAGCCGCGTGGTCAAATTTTGTAACCAAACCCTCTTTAAAAATCGCATTGTAAATTTCCTCTGGCTTTTTTCCAGAAATTAAAATTTGAATAACATTTCCACGCTCGCAAAATCCAACTTCAATTTCTTTTTTCTTTCTGTTAACCCTTATTAAAAAATATCCCCTCGGGTCCTGCCTCCAAGGAGCAGGGCCATGGGCAGCAATTCGTTTAGCGTTTTTAGAGATTTTCGACCTTAAAGGAGAGGGGAGTTTTATTGTATATCGAGACATTATAAAATTAAGTTCCTTCTTTCCAAGTTTCCAGATATGATTTTTTTCCTTGGTC
>JBBIPJ010000012.1:0-10723 GCA_037442905.1 archaeon | reverse complement strand
ACTCAAAACCCATAACCCAAAACTCAAAACCTGGACAAACTTCACAAATTTCAAGATATTAGAGTATTAAAATAGTCAAATAAACAGAAAGTGTGCTTGCAGCAACAGAAACTATTCCTAGATTTATGCGCAGCGCATTTGATTCTACTGCGCTTAGGTAATGCAAGGAAATTACTGCAAGAATAAAGAAAAACAAAGGCGGCAAAAATTTGTTGGAGATTGTTAGAAACCACTGCGGCAGTTTTGGGGCATGAAATTTTTTAGATTGTAATTTAACAAAGCAGCTAATACAATAGCCTTTGTATGTTCTTCTGCTGTTCCTCCCACATGATACGCAAGCCATATATTCCTGTAGACCTATTAAAAAGTTAAGTCAGATATAGTCAGGGGGGGTATTTAAATAGTTTTATATGGCACTGGCTAAAAGTCTCATAAAAACAGGGAGCATTGAGTCTCGTTTGTATCAGGAGGCAATTTTAAACACTGCGGTTAATAAAAATACTCTAGTTGTATTGCCAACAGGACTTGGAAAAACTTTTATTGCAGCTCTTGTTGCAGCAAAAAGGCTTGAGTTAAATTTAGTTGATGGAAAAATTTTGTTTTTGGCTCCAACAAAGCCTTTGGTAGAACAGCACGCTTCTAGCTGGAAAAAAATTTTTACTTTTCCCCCAGAGGAGTTTAGGGTTTTTACAGGGCTTGTTAACCCACAGAAAAGAATTTCTGAGTATGAGGACGCGCGTTTTATTTTTGCAACCCCGCAGGTAATACAGAATGATTTGTTAAGCGGAAAATTTTCAATGGAAGATGTTTTATTATTAATTGTGGATGAGGCGCACAGAACTTCAGGAGAATATCCATATGGGTTTATTGCAAAAAAATATATGGAAAAGGCAAAAAACCCGCGGATTTTGGGATTAACCGCTTCCCCTGGGAGCTATAGGGAGGAGATTGAGCAGATTTGCAGGGAACTTTTTATTGAATCCATAGAAAGCAGGGATAGAAAAGATTTGGATGTAAAGCCTTACATAAAACAGCGCGAGTTTGACTGGGTTATGCTTGAGCTTCCAAGAGAAATGTTTAGAATTAAGGGGTTGCTGGAAATTGTTTTCTCTGAAAATCTCAGATTTTTGAAAAATGGCGGAGTTATTCAATATGCGGAAAAAGAAAATTTCAGAAAAAAGCAGATTCTGGAATTGCAGGCAAAATTGGTAAAGGATGCCAATAGGAACAAAACTCTTTACCCATATCTAAGCGCAGCAACTGCTTTGCTAAAAATTTATCATGGGATTGAGTTGATTGAAACTCAGGGAGTAAAACAGGTTTATGATTATTTGAAAGGTTTGCATTCAGATAGGAGCAGAGCTGCATTTAATTTGCTCACAACACCACAGATAAAAGAAGCAACTGCGCTTGCAGAAGAACTTTTAAAAAACAGGGTGGAGCACCCGAAGATGCAAAAGCTCTTGGAAATAATTCAACTCGGAAAAAAGACAATTATTTTCGCACATTACAGAGCGACTGTTGATAATATTTTGAATGAATTGGAAAAAAACAATGTGAAGGCCACTTCTCTTATTGGGCAAGCAACTGGGAGGAAAAAAATTGGATTAAGCCAAAAGGAGCAGTTAAAAAGGTTAGAAGATTTTAGAAAAGGAAAATATAGAGTTTTGGTTGCAACTTCAATTGGAGAAGAGGGATTAGATATTCCAGAGGTTGACCATGTTATTTTTTATGAGCCTATTCCATCGGCTATTAGAACAATACAGAGGGCAGGAAGAACTGCTCGCCATAGGCCTGGAAAAATTACAATTTTTATAACAAAAGGGACTCGGGATGAGGCTTATTACTGGAGTGCGCATTATAAGGAGAAAAGAATGCAGAGTGTTTTGAGAGGAGTTGATTTAAAGGGAAAAAAAGTTGCGCAAAAAACTTTGGATAGGTTTTCTTTAGGAGAAGGGATAAAACAGGAAAGGGCGATTGTTTTTGCAGATGTGCGGGAGAGTGGAAGTGGAATTTTAAAGGAATTGAATGAATTAGAAGTTGATGTTAGAATAAAGCAATTAGAGGTTGCTGATTTCCAGTTATCAGACAGGGTTGGGGTTGAGAGAAAAACAGCAGAGGATTTTTTGCAGAGTTTAATTGATGGACGTTTATTGGAGCAGGCAAAAAATCTTGTTGAAAATTTTGAGCGCCCAATTTTTGTAATTGAGGGAGAAACTTTGTATGGGATTAGAAATGTGCACCCCAATGCTATAAGAGGGGCGCTTGCTGCTCTTGTTGTTGATTTTAAGACTCCAGTAATTTACACAAAAAATGCTAGAGAAACAGCAGAGATCCTAGCAGCAATTGCAAAAAGGGAGCAATTGGATAAGGAAAGAGAAATTGTTTTAAGAGGGGAAAAGCGCGCTTTTAATTTACCTGAGATGCAACAGTTTATAGTTGAGAGCCTGCCAAAGGTTGGGCCTTCTTTAGCAAAGAATCTCTTGGAGTATTTTGGCTCTGTTGAAAAAGTGTTTAATGCTTCTGAGAGTGAACTGCAGGAAGTTAAAGGAATCGGGGAAACAAGAGCAAAAGAAATTAGAAAAGTAATAATTAGTAAATATAAGAAAGGATTATCCTTTTAACACATTCCTTCTAAATTCTGCAAAATGGTTTATTAAATCGCGCAAGGCTGAAAGCATGGCTACTTTTGCTTCCCCAGTAACAACTCCAGATGGTAACTGCTCAAATTCTACAGGTCTTGGGGGCTCTCCTGCGCGCTGCTCAACCTCTAGCATAATATCATAAGTATCCTGGGCTTCCTGAACAAGTTTTCTGCCCTCTGTTCCAATTTTGTCAGCATCAACAGGCTTTCCTTTTGCTTCCTGAACATACACTGTCTCAAGGTCAGCAATCCATTTTTTAAGGTGTTGGGCTTGCTCGCCTATTGTGTGTGAGTCAACTTTTCCTGTTTCCTCATCTATGGCATTGATACATGTAGTTCTAATTGTACGGAGGTGCGATTCCAACTCTCTTACATGAACCATAAAGTTTATAGTGTTTAATTTAATACTTAAAACTTGTTAAAATGGGGGTAAGAGGACTAATAGTTGGCATAGATGCAGGAACAACCACAGCCATTGCTGTTCTTGATTTAAGGGGAAATTTATTAGGATTGTGTAGTAAGAAAAATTTCACACAGAGCGAGCAGCAAACTTACATTCAGAATTTTGGACAGCCATTGTTGTTTGCTGTTGATGTTGTAAAAATTCCAGCAACAATTGAAAAGCTCGCAGCTGCTTTTAACACAAGAGTTGAAACTCCACAAAAAAATTTAGGAAGAAGGGAAAAAAGCGATGTCGTTTCTGTTTTTTTAAGTAAGTACATGAGAACAACAGAGGATTTCCATGAGGTTTCTGCGCTTGCTGCTGCAATTTTTTGTTATAATAGATATGAGAATAAATTCAGGCAAATTGAAAGGCAGTTAAGTGAGTTGGGTTTTTGGGATAGAATTGAGGAGATAAAGAGAAAGGTTATTCAGGGTATTTCTGTTAATCGCGCGCTGGAAGGAAGGCCGTAAGGTTTTTATAAGGGGAATTATTATCTATATAGTAAATAATTCGGGTTCTAGTGGGAAAAATGGTAAGGGGAAGACCTACAAAATCTTTAATCAGGGAGAGAATGCAGCAGATAGTTGATGCTCTGGGGGTTAGTTATGGGTATGAGATTTACAAAGTCTATGAGGGCGCTTTTTCTCCGATTGATTTGAGAAGTATGTATTATCATTTAAGAAAGGGTGTTGATTTGGGGGAGTTTGAGCTTGTTGGGGTAAAAGAGGAAAGGGGTGTCTTTACCTGGGGTGCTTTAAGTATGAGACGCTATTACATCACAGGCCCAAACGCAAGCGAGCGCGCCAATGATGATTTACATATAATTGTAAAAACCTTGGGGTTTGGTTATAGAGAGTTGGATAAGTATGTTGATTGGGGTGGTTTTCTAAAAGAGAAAACACAACAATTAAAACAAGAGTTTATGAGCATAACAAAAACAAAAAAACCAAATAAAAATTCTCTTGAGAATTTAGATAAAAAAATTGTTTCTTTAACAGAGTGGTTTAAAGAGAAAAAAATTAATACAAAGGAATTGGATTTTTTGAGAGAGAATTTACAAAAATTTATTGGTGGTTAACTGCTACCCCATGCCTTCTTATGGAAGTTATTTTATTTTAAATTAGGTTTTGTTTTAATTTATTATCTATATGGAAAATAAATCGATAGTAATTATTATCCATATAGTAAATAATTCCAATAAACACAAACAACCCAAAACCTCCAAAGGAAATGATGGGGTGTGTGGGAAATAAAGAAAAAAGAAACAAAAACTAAAACACAAAAATCTTTATATACCCCAATTTCATATGCAGAGATACCTCGTTTTCAAGAGGAAAAATTCGAGAAGAGTTGGTGGGCAGATGGCGCAGAAATCATTGCAGGAATTATTTGACACGTTCTTAACACAGCAATCATTATTTATAAAAAAAGAAGCGCTCCAGGAAGCATATACTCCTGAGAACGTTCCGCACCGCGAGGAGCAGATAAAACAACTTGCCACAATCCTTGTTCACACTTTAAGAGGAGAGAAACCATCAAACATTTTTATCTATGGAAAAACAGGGACAGGCAAAACACTTGTTAGTAAGTTTATTTGCAGTGAACTTGTGGAAAGAGCAAAAACCCACAATTTAAATTTAATTACACTTTATTTAAATTGTAAGATAGATAAAATCAATACCCCCTATAGACTCTTTGCCCACATACTCACACAACAAGGAGAACAAGTTCCTGTAACAGGGCTACCCACTGAAGAGGTTTATCGAAAGTTCATTCAAACATTTGATAGAAGTAAAAGCACATTCATACTAATTTTAGATGAAATTGATTCATTGGGGGATACAAGTACGCTCTATAACTTAACAAGAATAAACACACAACTAAGAAACTCAAGAGTAAGCCTCATAGGAATATCAAACAACCTTGTTTTTACTAACAACCTTGATCCGCGTATTAGATCCTCGCTTTCTGAGGAGGAGCTTGTTTTTCCACCTTATAATGCTATGCAGTTAAAAGACATCCTCTCTAAAAGAGCAGAAATAGCCCTGCGGGGCGGTGTTTTAGGAGAAGGAGTAATAGAGAAATGCGCAGCCCTTGCTGCTCAGGAGCACGGAGATGCGCGCCGCGCACTAGACCTTTTGAGAGTGGCTGTTGAGCTCGCAGAGCGCAATGGAGATAGTAAAGTAAGCATTGATCATGTTGACACCGCCCAGAAAAAAATAGATATCGATCGTGTCGTGGAGACAATTAAAACCCAGCCACGCCAGTCTCAATTAGTTCTCTATAGCATAATTCATTTAAAAGACTTAGAAAAAGAGGAAATATCCACTGGCGATATTTTTGAAATTTATGAAAAGCTTTGCAAAAAATATAATCTAACCCCACTTACCCCAAGGCGCGTTTCTGATCTTATATCTGAGCTTGAAATGCTTGGGTTAATAGGAGCAAATATTATATCTAAAGGAAGGTATGGTAGAACTAGAACAATATCCTTAGATGTTGCAGGCATTGCCCTTGAAAAAGGCCGCGAAATTCTAAAATATGAGCTCGCATGAGCTTAACACTTGGTGGATTTGATTCCCCAAAAACCCAAACAAGCGAATTAAAGCAGGAGCTTTTAAGAAAAATTTTAGCCAGTGGGCTGCAGATTTCAAAAAATGCACTTGAAATTTTGATACAATACCCAAACCCAAATGAGAAAATAGCGCAGCTTATTTCTCTATTAAAAAAATCTAATGAATTTTTAATCCTTCCTCAACACCTTGTTCAACCACCTCTAGAGAAACGAAAACAGGAGAGAGAGCAGATTGAGGTAGTTGCTAACTACGTTAGCTCAAAACCACTTGAGAGTATAAAAGACATCTCCAAATACTTTACAATGCGTTTTAATCAGTACAAAAGATATTTACAGAATAGGCTAAAGAACGTTCAATCAATCTCTAACCTAAAAAAAATTAACAATGAAAAAGCTAGTATTATCGGAATTATTTCAGACAAAAGAAAAACACACCGCGGGAATGTAATACTTGAACTTGAAGACCTATCAGGGGCAGCAACCGCTGTCATATCAAATAAAGAGATAGTTTCTCAAGCAGATGAAATATTATTTGATGAAGTAATTGGGCTTACAGGAACAGCAAACAAAGGAACGCTTTTTGTTGAAGAAATTACAATTCCAGATTTGCCAATAAAAAAAGAACTAAATATCACTAAAAACACAATCTACGCAGCTTTTTTAAGCGATATTCATGTTGGAAGTAAAAAATTTCTTTCTGAAAAGTTTGAAAATGCAATTTCTTTTATTAATGGAAAAGAAACTCCTGCCTTTATATGGGAGGAGCAAGCTGAGTTAATTGATAATTTAAAATATATTTTTGTTGCAGGAGATATTGTTGATGGAATTGGAGTTTATCCAGGGCAGGAAAAAGAGCTTAACATAAAAGACATTCACACTCAATACAAGGAAACTGCAAAACTTTTTGAAAAAATTCCAGAGCGCATTCAAGTAATTATATGCCCAGGAAATCATGACTATGTTAGATTAGCGCAGCCACAACCCCCAATTGAAAAAGACGTTGCCCCTGATTTATATGAACTTCCAAACACAACATTAATATCAAGCCCAGGAATAGTTAAAATTCAACCTCAAGAAAACAACGGGTTAAATGTTTTGCTCTATCATGGAACATCTATTGATACTATAGTTCCACAGAGCCCAAATTTAAAAGATGGTTATAAACATCCTGAAAAAGTTATGCTAACACTTCTTAAAAAAAGACATTTAAGCCCACAGTATGAGAGTGGAATAGTTACAGCTGAATTTGATTCAGATCCGTTAGCAATTCCTGAGGACATAGATATTATTCATACAGGGCACGTGCATTCAAATGGAGCAATAAATTATAGAGGGGTAACTCTAATTAATTCTGGAACTTGGCAGGGCGTAACAGACTTTCAAAAATTCCTTGGCCATGAGCCAACTCCTGCTCGTCTGCCGCTTTTAAATTTAAAAACAAGGCAAATAAGATTACTGGAATTCTAAGATGGGCACAAGAGCATATCAGGAAAAGATAGAAAAAAGAGTTTTTGATGAGTTTGAAATAGCAAAAAAAGCAAGGGCTAAAGGGCTTGATTATTCCTTATCTCCTGAAATTTATATTGCAAAAGATATTGCTGATAAAGTCGAGGGGCTTGTTGAGTTTAAAGGAATCTCAGATGTAATAAGACAACTACAAAAACAATACAAAACAGACGAAGAAGTAGCATTTAAACTTGCTGATTATATAATTACAAAAACACTTTCTGAAACAAGAGATAGAGAGAGCGCAGCAGAGCTTGCACTGAGAGCTGGATTAGCTTACTTAACACAGGGAGCTGTCTCTGCCCCAATAGAAGGAATTGCAAAAGTCAAAATTAAAAAAAATCCTGATGGTACAGAATATTTTTCTGTTTATTACGCAGGCCCGATAAGAGCTGCTGGTGGAACAGCAGAAGCTCTTTCAATTATTGTTGCAGACTATGTGAGAAAAGCACTTGGGCTTGGAAAATACAAACCAACACTTCCAGAGATCGGAAGATATGGTGAGGAAATTATTTGGTATAAAAGAAATGTCCATCTTCAGTATATGCCCACACAGGAAGAAATAGAAACTATAGTAAGAAATGTTCCTGTGTGTATAGATGGTGAGCCCACAGAAGAATTTGAAGTAATCACTTACAGAGATCTGGGAAGAGTAGAAACAAATCGCGTGCGCGGAGGAATGTGCCTTGTTATTGCAGAGGGAATTGCACAAAAAGCCCCCAAGCTTGTTAAAAAACTAAAATCACTTCAGGAAAAATATGGCTTGGACTGGAGCTGGCTTGAAGGGCTCTTGGTTAAGAGAGCAGCAAAAGAGGTTCCATATGCCCACGAAAGATTAGAAGCAATAATAGAATCTGCACCTGCTGAAGAATATTCCTGGCTGCAAGAAATTGAGATTGAGGGCGCTTCTGAATTAGGTAAATTTGTTGATATAACAAAAGAAGCAGAGGAATTTATAGAGGAAATAACTGAGGAGCCAGCAGAAGAAATAGAAGGGAGTGAAAAGTATATGCAGGAAATCCCTGCAGGAAGGCCTGTTTTTTCACACCCATCTAAAAGAGGCGGGTTTAATTTAAGATATGGCAGAACGCGCGCAACAGGATATTCTGCTGTTGCTCTAAATCCAGCAACAATGTATGTTCTTGGGAAATTTATTGCAATAGGCACTCAATTGCGCCTTGAATTGCCTGGCAAAGCAGGGATTGTTACCCCATGCGAAACAATAAACGGGCCCATAGTTGTTTTGGAAGGTGGAGAGGTTTTGCAAATAAATACCATTGAAGAAGCAGAAAAACATTACAAATCTATTAAAAAAATTCTAAACCTAGGAGATCTGCTAATCTCTGCTGGTGATTTTATTGAAAACAACCATAAACTTCTTCCTGCTGCTTACTGCGAGGAATGGTGGGCGCAGGAAGTTAAAAAGGCAGTTTCTGGCAGAAGAATAAAAGAATCAAGAATTACAAAATATATAGAGAAACCCTACCCAACACCCCCCTTTAAGAATGCCTTAGAAATATCAACAGCTTATTCTGTCCCTATACATCCAAAATACACATTTTTCTGGCATGATATAACAAAGCCGCAGCTTGAACGCCTTATAAATTATTTAAGCGAGAAATCATTTCCTGAAAAAAACGAGTTTACATACTCAAAAGACTTAAAAGAAATTCTAGAAACCCTCTGCGTTTTTCATACTCTACGCGGAAAGAAAATAATTGTTAACAAAGAGCATGCAAAATCTCTTTTATTTTCTCTTTCTCTGAATACAAACAGTGCCGAAAAAGTAATTTCCATAATAAAAAATTCAAACAACAATAAAGATATTGTTGAAATTTTAAATAAAATCTCTGCTTTTAAAATTAAAAAACGCACCCCAACTTATATTGGCGCAAGAATGGGCAGACCCGAGAAAGCAAAGCCAAGAAAAATGGTCCCACCTCCCAATGTTCTCTTTCCAACAGGAGTTACAAAAGGGCGAATAAGGGATTTGATTAAAGCAGCAAATGCTGTGGTTACTTCAAAAACAGAAATTGCACATTTTAAATGTGATAATTGCGGAGCAGAAAGCATATTTCCTTATTGCCAAAAATGTTCTAAGAGCACAAAACTTGTTAATTTCTGCCCAAATTGTCGCCGTGAAACTTCTAAGGAGCGCTGCCCTGTCTGCAATATTGGAACAAAATCTTTTGATAGAAGAGAAATAAATCTAAAAGAGCTTGTTGATATGGCATTTGAAAGAACAGGTGAAAAGAAACTGGATAAATTAGTTGGGGTTATAGGAATGACCTCCAAATACAAAATTCCTGAGCCAATTGAAAAGGGAATTTTGCGCGCAAAAAATAAAATCTATGTCTTTAAAGATGGAACGGTCCGCTTTGATGCAACTAACGCTCCCCTGACACACTTTAAACCTTCTGAAATAAATGTTTCTATTGAAAAACTAAAAGAGCTCGGGTATTCTAATGACATAAATGGAAAAGAACTGAAAAAAGAGGAGCAGATTTTAGAATTAAAACCACAGGACATAATAATAAGCGATTATGGAGAAGAAAGCTGCGCCACCTATTTAGTTTCTGCAACAAAATTTATTGATGAATTGCTGGAAAAATTTTATGGAATTAAGAAATTTTATAATGTTAGAAAAAAAGATGATTTGCTCGGGCAGCTTATTATTGCTCTTGCCCCACACACATCAACAGGAATAATAGGAAGAATCATAGGATTTACAAAAGCAAAGGTTTGTTTTGCAAACCCAGCATTTCATGATGCAAAAAGAAGGGACTGCGATGGAGATGAGGACTCCATCATGCTCTTATTGGACGCTTTTCTAAATTTCTCAAAAAGTTTTATCCCTGATAAACGCGGCGGGAGAATGGATGCCCCTCTTGTCATATCAACAACTCTTAACCCGCTTGAAATTGACCGCGAAGTTTATGATGTTGATATTGTTTCCCAGTATCCCCTAGAATTTTACGAACTTGCTGAGCAAAAATCCGATCCAACTAAAGTTCAAATTAAAACTTTTGGGGATATTGTTAATACTGCAGACCCTTTTAATGGCTGGCTTTATACCCACGATGTTTTTGATATAAACAACGCACCACTCTCAAATATTTACACAGAAGGGGAAATGCTGGATAAATTAAAAAAACAGCTTGAACTTGCTGAAAAAATAAGGGCAGTTGATGCGAGTGATGTTGCCTCTCGAATAGTTGACACACATTTTATTCCTGATATAAAAGGTAATTTAAGAACATTCTCAAGGCAAAAAATTCGCTGCACAAAGTGCAATTCAAAATACAGGCGTCCTCCATTGAGTGGGGTTTGCACTAAATGTGGAGGCAATTTAACTCTAACAGTTCATCCAGGGACAATTAAAAAATATCTCAATGCTTCTAAGGAGATGGTTGAAAAGTATAAAACTTCAATCTATCTAAAGCAACAAATAGAGCTGCTCGATAAAAGTATTAATTCTATATTTGGAAAAGAAAAGCAGAGAACATTAGCAAAATGGTAGAGAGTAAAGAGCACGCTGATAATGAAAAAGTTA
>JBBIPJ010000011.1:0-10925 GCA_037442905.1 archaeon | reverse complement strand
GCTCCCTCGCCTATTTCTGTTTTTAATTGCCCATCTTTTTTTCCTCGCGGCGGGACTCCAATTACAGCATATTCCCCAATCTCGCAGTTTTTTCCAAGCTTCACATTTTTGAAAAGTTTGTAGTTTTTCATTTTTGCACATTATTAGCTTGACGCTTGATGCTCGACGCTTGAAGCGCGTCTAGCTTCTAGCATCCAGCTTCTAGCCTTTCTTTTTCAACTCAGCTTCCACATCCAATTCCTGATCCAATTCCGCGCTTTTCAGACAAATCTCACAGATTTTTGTGAATAAATACTCTTTCTCTGCGCTCTGCGCGTGGTTTTTCTGCAGATTTTTGTCAGAAACCGCAGCGCAGAAATACTTTAACTCATCAAACAATGGCTCATTTTTTTCAACTTGAATAAATTCCTCATCATGCTCAATCACTTCATCCTGCTTAACTTGAATCGGGTAACTGCGAATTGTTTGCTCAAACAAATCAGCATAGAGTTTTACTTTTTCCCCAATAATCCAAAGTTCGCGAGCCTTTTCAGGATGAAACCAGCTGACTTCAAGATTTGCAATAAAATCCCCATAATCTAAATTAATGAATGCAACATCCTCCCTTTCCTCAGAGAGAAAATTTTTCTTTTTGCAGTAAATCCTTTTTGGCTTTTTTTCTAAAAGATAATCCAAAATATCAATCAAATGCACTGCAAAATTCAATATAACTCCTGAATCTTTTCTCGGAGGTTTGTTGCTGTGAACATATCTTCCAGTTATGTACTGAAGCTTTCCAATTTCTTTTATTAATCCTCTTAACTCTAGCACAGCATTATTAAATCTAAATAGATATCCAACCATCAAAACAAGATTTTTCTTTTTTGCTAGTTCAATTAGTTCCTTCGCTTCTTTGGAATTGCTAGTAATTGGTTTTTCAACCAAAACATGCTTTCCTGCGTTCAAACAATCTTTTACAACTTTGTAATGAAGATTTGTTGGCACAACAACGGAAACCGCATCAACCTCTTTTAGCAAATTATTGTAATCTTTATAAAATTTTGTTCTAAATTTTTCAGCCTCTGATTTTACAGCTGGATTTGAATCAGCAATTCCAACAAAATTGCAAGCTCCTTGCTTAGCTAAATCAGAATAAACTCTAGCGTGATTTATTCCCCACTTTCCCAATCCGATTAATCCAATTTTTGCCATCCCGGTTAAGCTGTATTTTAAGTCTAAACAACCTATTTAAACTTGTGTTTCCTTAAATTAAAGCTCTTGGTGGGGTTGCTTCGGATGGCGAAGCCATCCGCGAATTTCATCAACTTTCGATGAAAAAAGTACTTGTAACTGGAGCAGCAGGCTTTATAGGCAGCCATTTGTGCGAGGCGCTTTTAGCCAAAGGGATTGAAGTAATTGGAATTGACTGCTTTACTGATTACTATCCGCGCGCAATCAAAGAAAAAAATCTTTCTTCTTTTAGAAACAATCCAAACTTTAAGTTTATTGAGGATAATTTATTAAAAGTTGATTTAAATTATCCCTTAAGCGGAGTTGATACAGTTTTTCACTTGGCTGCGCAGCCCGGAGTTAGATATTCCTGGGAAAATTTTCAGGTCTATTTAGAAAACAACATTCATGCAACTCAAAAATTGCTGGAAGCTTGCAAAGAAAAAAAGCCCCAGTTTGTTTTTGCTTCTTCCAGCTCAGTTTATGGAAATGCGCCCTTGCCCATAACAGAAAATGTTGCAACAATGCCAATCTCTCCCTATGGATTGACAAAAGTTTCAGGGGAAAATTTGTGCAAACTCTATGCGCACGAATTTAAAATTCCAACAATTGTTTTAAGATATTTCACAGTTTATGGCCCACGACAAAGGCCAGATATGGCAATTTACAAATTTTTCAATTCTATAATAAATGGAAAAGAAGTTGAAGTATATGGGGATGGAAATCAGACTAGAGATATGACCTATGTTTCAGACATTGTTGATGCAACTATTTTGGCAGGGGAATTTGAAACAGATTATCTTGTTTTTAATATTGGAAGCGGCATAAGAACTCAATTAAAAGAAGTCATAAGAACAATAGAAGTGCTCACAGGAAAAAAAGCAAAAATTAATTATAAGCCGGCTGCTAAGGGCGATATGAAAGATACCTGGGCAGAGATTGGGAAAGCAAAAGCATACCTAAATTATGAGCCCAAAATAAAATTAGAAGAGGGCTTGGGAAAATATCTTGAATGGTATATGCTCTCGCGAGCATCTCTAACTCCATTCGAGATGGGGGATAAATGAGTCTATTGAACGAGGCATTTTCTGAAATCAAAGAGAAAAAATGGATTTTTGCTCTGGTGTTTGTTGCAATTTTAATCGGTCTGCTTTTAAGAGCATATCATGTTGATTATCCAGTTGTTGGCTATCACAACTGGAAGGAAACGCATTATTTAACAGAAGCGAGAAATTTCGCGCGCGACGGGTTTTTTAAGTATGGATTTTTTGTGCCCACATATAACTATCCACAGTTGACCTCTGATCCAAGTGGAGCGCATGCGGACACTTTTCCATTTATTTCAGTTGTGATTGCAATTTTTTTCAAAATTTTTGGCCCTGGCTTAACAGTTGCACGTGCAGTTAACATATTTTTTAATATTCTTATTGTTCCAGCAATGTTTTTGCTTGTGCGCAGGCTGTTTAAAAGAAATGATATTGCACTCGTTTCAGCTTTCATCACTTCTTTTAATCCACTATTAGTTTTCTTCTCACATAACACACAATTGCAAAATCCAGGATTGCTTTTTATGGTTCTGGCAGGGTATTTCTATGTCCGCTGGTTTGAGAATGATTTGGATTTGGATTTAATTTTAACATCTGTTTTTGTTGCACTTTCAGGGCTCACTGTTTTTACATTTCTTGTAATTTTGTTCCCAATAGTGCTAACATTTCCATACGATAGAATAAAACGCTTTACTTTTGCAAGATTGAAAACATATGCAATTTCAGCAGCAATACTATCTACTGTTTTACTTTGGGTTCTATACATGAAATATGTAGTAATTCCGCGCACGGGCATATCGACAATAAGCGAGAAACTTTTGAATCTTGCGCCGCTCTATACAGGGCAATTTTGGCAAGCTATCAGAGCTTATGCAGCTGACAACTACACACTTTTCGGAGTTGTTCTAACATTCATTGGAATTTTTGCTTTCATTGCTTATTATTTCAGGGAAAAAGGAATGTTTGGGAAAAATATTGCTGTCCCTTTAATAATTGCCACTCTTGTGGTTGTGCTACTTATTGCATGGAAAGCGCAGTTTAAAATTTTGTACATGATTATTTTTGCGGTTCTTGCAATTTTGGCACTTCCCATATTCAAGCGCGAAATCTCCTCGGAGTCAAATTCATTTGCATTTAAATTCATGCTCTCCTATGGTATTGGCGCAGCGCTTTTCTTTTTGCTTTTAGCAGAAAAATTATCCGGACACTCATACCACCAGTACCCGATTGCTCCGTTTTTTATAATTGCAATGAGTTTTGCAATTATTTCAATTGGGGAAAATATTGGCTCAATTTTATCAGCTAAGGTTCAACATGCAGAGAGCGAAGAAAAAATTGGAAAAGAAGATATTTTCAAAATTTTGAAATATTTTGTTGCTTTTATTTTAGTTATTCTTTTGATATATGGTCCTCCGGGCGGAACAGGAAAATTTTCCACAACAGCACTTGGAACAGAGTTAGCTTTAAGCGGTTCTTTAGAGGCAAAGAACAGGCAATTTGACACCCAATTCCCCGGGCCTGATATTGCAGGCGAATATATTGAAAAAAATTCCGCACCTACTGACAGAATTTTATTTTCAGGGGGAGAAATTATGGGATTGCTCTGGCATTCTGACCGCAAAGGGTTTTATGGAATTACAAGTGTGGATATTATTAAAGAAGCAGAGGAAAAAGGGGTGAAATGGGTACTTATTTATGCCCCTCTTGGAAGAAATGAGCTGAATAATCAAGAGGTTCGCTCATACTTGGAAGGGAATTATGGATTGAAGCAAATCTCTTTTGTGCGTTCAGGAGAAGGAACGTTCAATGTTATTTATCTTTTGTTAAAGAAAGGAGGAACTTTTGACCCTGAAAATCTTTCCGCTCTTGTACAGAATTATCCAGTTGCATCAAAGGATTATGAACTGACAGGCGGGAGAAGAATAACTCTCGGTTATATAACATTGGATAATAAAACTTCTTCTTAATTAACTGTTTTTTCTATTTTGTAAGTTTCTGTTGTTCTTGTTCTTATTAAAAGTTCAGCTATAAATCCATTCAAAACAAAAAGGACACCCAATAGTAAGAGCAATAAAACAAGTGTTAGCAATGGACTGCTTCCAATGCTTTGGCTGAGCACAAATTTTCTATATGCAAGCCATAAACCTCCAAGAAATCCAAAGCCAAACAAAATTAATCCTGCCCCACCAAATATGTGGACTGGCCTGCTTCCATAGGTTACTAAAAATTTTAGAGTTAGCAGATCGAGCAATCCCTTTGGCAATCTTGCCAATCCATATTTTGTCTTTCCTCTGAATCGGGAGCGGTGATTTACTGGAATTTCTGTAACCTTAAAACCTCTTGAAGCAATTAGTGCAGGAATATAGCGATGCGTTTCCCCATAAATCTGCAAATCATTTATAGTTCTTCTCTTATAAGCGCGCAGGGTGCATCCGGAATCATGAATATTTAAATCCATTAAAATTCCCATCAACCAGTTTGAAATTTTAGAGCTTAAAACTTTTCCAAAACTATCCTTTCTGTTTGCCCTCCAGCCACAAACCACATCATATTTGTTGTTTAATTTCCCTAAAAGTTTTGGTATATCAGATGGATCGTTTTGCAAATCCGCATCCATGGAAATTATTACATTTCCCCTTGCTTTTTGAAATCCTGACAAAAGCGCAGCAGTCTGGCCAAAATTTCTTGTGAACTTCACAATTCTGACTTTTCTGTTTTTTCTTGCAAGCCGCTGCAATTTCTCAAAAGTTAAATCAGTCGAGCCATCATCCACAAAAACAATTTCATAACTCTTTCCTAATTTTTTTAAGGTTGAAACTAATTCAACATACATTTTTTCAACATTTTCCTGTTCATTGAAAATTGGAATTACAATACTCAAATCCATCTAAGTAAGATATTTAAATAAGGAACTATTAATTTAAGCTTTCTATTATGGCATTACTTGAGAATATGGTGGGGGAGGGAGCAGAGTTTAAGCTTGTCCTAGAGGCAACTCCGCCCCATGTTAAGCGCATTTTGAATCAAACAATAAACGATTACATAGCCCCAAAAAATTCTTTTCAATTTTCTTTAACAAGGGAAACGGACGCAAATGTTTTCAAATTTTTCCGCGCATATAGGCCGCTTAAATTAAAGCCAGAGGTTTTTGAATTTTCAATTCAATCAGAAGAGCTTGCAAAAGTTTATGGGATAATGCTCGGTTTTGCAATTTCAAAACTTACCGCACACAGTTTAACAAGGGAAGAAATGTATAACTACTTCAGAGTTTGTGAAAAAGCAATATTATTGCGTGCAAACAAAGAAACAATAGAATTAATCGGGAATGCGGTTCTTGCCTTAAACGAACTGCGCATGCAAAACACAGTTCCAGAGGACGAAGTAGAAAAACTTAAAAACTCCTTGGGTGATGCTAATTCTCTTGAGTCGCTCGCACTTGTTTACAAAGAGGTTGAAAAAGTTAACAGAATAGCAAACCCAAGATATGCTGCGGACAGAACAAAAATATGGCATTATTCTCCACAACCGGCATAAGAGGAATTTCTAACGAGACACTTACTTCTGAGTTTGTTCTGAATCTTGCAAGAACATATGGGAGTATGCTCCCGCTTGGAGCAAAAGTTTTAGTTGGAAACGATCCAAGAACTAGTTCTGAAATGGTCAAGAGCGCTGTGGTAGCTGGATTGCTTGAAACAGGCTTAAATGTTTTTGACACAGGAATTGTTCCAATCCCTGTTTTGAATTTTGCAGTAAAGCAGAATTATGATGCAGGAATTATGATTACCTCTTCTCACAATCCTGCTGAATACAATGGATTAAAATTTATTTTGTCAAACGGAATGGAAATTTCTGAAGAGCAGGAAAAAAAATTTGAGCAGATTTACTCAAGAAAAAATTTCCGCCAGCCTGTGTGGAAAAAAATTGGCAAGTATAATGAGCGCAATGTTATTCAGGAATACGAGCAAGCTGTTCTCAACTTTCTTAAACTAAAGTCCCTGAACTTAAAAGTTATTCTTGATACCGGAAACGGAGCACAGGGAGTTGTTGTTCCAAATCTTTTCAAGCGCCTGAGCTGCGAAATAGTGCTTTTGCATGAAACAATGGACGGATTTTTTGAGCGCGGTCCTGAGCCAAGGATTGATACCCTTGGAAAACTCCGCGAAACTGTATTGAATGAAAAAGCTGATTTGGGAATAGCTTTTGATACTGACGGAGACAGGGCAATTTTTGTAACAGAAAAAGGGGAAGTTTTAATGGGAGATGTAACAGGATGTTTACTGGCTGATAAGATTTTAAGTGAAGATAAAGGAGGATTAATTGCTACAACTGTTGCAACTTCTTCCCTCATAGACGATGTTGTCCAAAAGCACAACGGAAAAATCAGGCGAAATCTTCGATTTCGCTACCCGCAAACAAAGTTTGCGGTAATCAAGACAAAAATCGGCGGAAAAATTGTCGGAGATATTTTAATTAAGAAAAAAGCGCTTTTCGGCTTTGAGGAAAACGGCGGCTGCATGTTCCCTCAGATTTCCCCTTCAAGAGATGGAGCTTTAACAGCAATAAAAATTGCAGAGCTAGTTGCCAGCTCTGGAAAATCTCTTTCTTACCTTGTTGGAAAATTGCCAAAATACTATCAGTTGAAAGCCCGCATTCACTGCGAAGAAAAGCTTAAAAGCAAAGTGCTGACTTATATAAAGGCACGAGTTAAAAAAGAAGCTAAAAGAATTGACGCAACAGATGGAGTAAAAATTTTCTTTGATGGCGGAGAGTGGATTTTAATCAGGCCGAGCGGAACAGAACCAATCTTCAGAGTTTTTTGCGAATCAAAATCTCAAAAAAGAACAGAGGAGTTAGAAAAATGGGGAGTAGAAAAAGTAAAAGAGGCAATAAAAAAATTATAAGGCGAAACCTTCGGTTTCGCTACCCGCAAACAAAGTTTGCGGTTGTAAAAAAGCCATGGGGCTATGAAGACCATGTATTGATTAAAGATGGTTTTTGTGTAAAGCGATTAGTTTTTTGGAAAGGACGGATGTCATCCTTTCATAAGCACAGAAGCAAAGGCGAAGTTTTTTTCATAAGGCGCGGCGCTGTAAAAATAAGATTCAAAGTTGGCGCGCGAATTTACAAAAAAGGGCAATTTCTTTATTTGCCAAAGAAAACTCTACATCAAATAATCAATGTTGGAAAAAGCACTCTTGAGATAATAGAATTTTCATATCCTTATGTAAAGAGAGATGTTTTTCGTATAGAGGACCCATGGGCAAAGCTAAGAAAACAAAAAAAGCTCGCTTAAAAAAAGCAGTTTTTCTTGACAGAGATGGAACTATTAATGAGGATAATCTAAATTATATCAAAAGCTGGAATGAATTTAGATTTTTGCCAAAGTCAAAATCCGCAATCAGACAGTTAAACCGCGCAGGCTATTTAATAATTGTGATCACAAACCAGGCAGGAGTTGCAAAAGGCCTTTACACTGAGCAAACTCTAAATGAGATAAATGAAAAAATGCAAAAAGAATTAGAATTAGCAGACGCGCATGTTGATGCAATTTACTATTGCCCTCATGGAAAGGAAGAAAACTGCAACTGCAGAAAGCCAAAAACAGGATTAATTGAAAGAGCTGTTAAAAAACATAAAATAGATTTGGAAAAAAGCTGGATTGTTGGCGATTCTTTAAAACATGATATACCTCTTGGGAAATCCGCAGGCATGAAAACAATCCTAGTCCAGAGTGGAAGAAACTGGCGCCAGCAAGAAATTTTAGGCGCTCAGCCGGATTATGTTGTTGAAGATTTGATGGGGGCTGTGCAGATAATTAAGGGGAGTGTTTTTGGTGGAAAGAAAGGAAAATACCCATTACCTACTTTTTAATATCCACTCATTCTCCTTAATCCAATCCACAGTCCTCCTAATCGCTTCCTCAGTCTTAACTGATTGCCTCCAGCCCAAACTTTTCAGTTTATTTACAGAAAGATAAACAAAAGGCTGGTCTCCTGGCCACCCTCTTTCTCCTCCTGTATATTTAAAAAGAACATTTTTCAGCCCCATTTGTTCAATCACAATCTGCGCAACTCTGTCAACTATTGTGTATTCATCTGTCCCAAGATTGAAAATGTTTATTTTATCGTTTGCATTTTCAACTGAAGTAAAAATTCCATTCACGCAATCTTTTACATACAAAAATGATTTTCTCTGCTTTCCATTGCCCAAAATTTCCAAATCATGCGGATTTTTCTTTAGTTTTTTCATAAAATCAAAAACAACTCCATGCGAATATCTTTCCCCAACAATTGAAACACTCCTGTAAATCCAGCTCTTGAATCCAAACAAATTGCAGTAAGCCTGAATCAAAGCCTCGCAGGCTAATTTGCTTGCTCCGTAAAGGGAGGTTTGCACTGGCAAAAAAGATTCAGGAGTTGGAAAAATATAAGGCTCTCCATAAATTGCGCTCGATGAGAAGAAAGCAATTTCTTTCACATTGTTTACTCGCATTGCCTCGAGAACATTGTAAGTTGCAATCGTATTCTGTTCCAAATCCACTTTTGTGTTTGCAATTCCATATCTTATATCAGCATTCGCGGCAAGATGAAAAACAAAATCCTGTCCGCGCATTAATCTTTTTACAGCTTTAAAATTTAGCAAGTCAGATTTTGAAAAAGAAATTTTTTTGCTTTTCAAATGCCCTGCAATAAATCTTTTCTGCCCTGTGCTTAAATTATCAATAACAGTAACTTTGCATTTTAAATCAACTAGTCTGTCAACTATATGGCTTCCAATAAATCCTGCGCCTCCTGTAACCAGAACTTTTTTTCCAAATAACTTTATCATACTCCCTTGGATTCCTCCCACCTTCTTTATAATATTTTCACTCTTAACCAATTGCGCCTACATTGCGAATTGAAAATTCGCAATGCGCACGAAAGCTTCGCTTTCGTGCTGTGGCTTGTTTTTTCCCAGGTTTTTTGCGCAGCAAATTCTTCACCTGCTTTCCCCGACAGAATTTGCGGAGCAAAAAAGCTGTCATAGTTTTATTGGATTTTTAATCCAGATGAACAAGCCTGCGAAACTGTAAATGTAGCTGAACATTAAAATAGTTAATGAAAGAGCAACTGCCGTGTTTGCGCTCAATCCAACAAATGAAAAGAACAGTATTAATGTTGCATCCCTTGTTCCCAATCCAGAAAAAGATATTGGCAAAATCTCAACTAAAATAATAGTTGGCATTATCATAAAAAGGATGAGGTAATTTATTTCTATGCCCATTGCCTTTGCAAGCAAGTAATATTGCAGAGAAACAATCCACCATGCAACAAATGAGAGCAATGCTGATTTTATCACAGCACCTTTATTCCTTTGTAAAACATTTATTCCTTCATAGAAATCTTTGAAATCCGCTTTTAATTTGGCTTTATATTTCTCAGGCACAAAAAAGTTGTAAAGCGGTCTCAATAATTTTTCAGCTCTTTCTTTTTTTAAGAAGAAAGCTACTGCAGCTATGAAGAGTGCAAAAGTAATCATAATAAAAAGAGGGACATTGCTGTTTACTGAAAAATTGTTTAAAATATAAAGCAATCCGGACAGTGAAAGAATAATCAAAACAATAATATCTATCACTCTGTCAACAACAACTGTTGTGAGCGCTTTTCCAATAGCCATTTTTTCCCTGAGGTAGAACGCCCTCGTTAGATCCCCGATTCTCCCAGGAGTTATTAACCCTATGAAAAAGCCCACAAGCCATGCTGAAAAACCTTCCTTCCACATAAGCTTTATTTTAAAAGGATTGATTAACTGTTTCCATTTGTTTGTCTTTATAAAAAGCGAGGGAATTACCATTGCAAAAGCTGCTAAAAAAAAGAACAAGTTCATGTCCAGAAAAGTTTCCTTAACAACATTCAAATCAACCTTGCTCAGAACATAGATAAAAAGAATTAGTCCAAAAACTGGGAGAATTTTAGAAATCTTGCTCATTATTTTTCTTCTTTCAACCTTTGATAGATGTACTCTGTGATAAGATGCTCAAGCATTAAATGAACATCCTCAACCATTCGCATAGAATGAACAGGCACAACAAGACAAATCTTTGCAAGATTTTTTAATTTTCCGCCCTCATATCCTGCCAACCCGATTGTTGTTGCACCTTTTTCATTTGCAAGCTTAATCGCATTTAAAACATTTGGGCTGTTTCCGCTCCCCGAAACTCCAATTACTAAATCTCCCCTCTCAACTAAATTTTCCAACTGCTCTGAAAAAATATTATCATAACTGCTATCATTGGCCCATGCAGTCATAACAGGAATATTATCATTTAAACAAAAAACTTTAAATCGCTTCTTTCCTTTTAAAATTCCTTTGTCCCATGGCTCGCACCCGCTAATAGTTCCCTTACCCAAATCAACAGCAAAATGCGAAGCCATCGCGGCTGAGCCTCCATTGCCGAACATAAAAACCTTTTTGTCTTTTTTATAAGCATCCATTAATGAATCAACTATCTGCTCAATTTTTTTCTTATCAAGATTATCCAGGGTATCCTTTAGCTTTGACATATACTCTTCGCTGAATTTTCCAACGTCTTTTGCCATTGTAATTTTTAATTTCCTATGAACCTATATATACAATTTTACTCCCCACAGCCGACCTCCGCTTGAATGAAGTATAATCGGCTTCTTCGGA
>JBBIPJ010000010.1:0-11317 GCA_037442905.1 archaeon | reverse complement strand
TTGTTTCTGATAATGCAAATGAAATAAGAATCTGGCCCTCTGATGCTCCCACAAGCACTTGCTATGGCGGAGATGGCAAGCCTAATCCTTCCACAGGTCCAAATTCTGCAACATGGTTTAACTATGGCAGCTGTGGAGATTGGAAAATTTTTGATGTTGCCCCGAACAAACAATTGAGAATAAGAGCTTCAGGGGATAGCTGCCCAGGCTGTGTTCTTGGGCATATAAATTTTGAAATCTATGAGTATAATGAAATTCTTAATTACTGGGAATTTGTTACAAGATACGATGGCCCAGATTGGTATGGGGAAAAGCCTGCAGGTGTAAATGATGTTATTAATTTTTCTTACACTCCTAAATATAATAGAATAAAAATTTTTGCTTATGATGGCGGATTTTATGTTGAGGTTTATGAGCGCGAAATTACTGAATCTGAAACTTTTGTAAAAAATTATCTTCCACCAGTAGTTATAACTTTATTTGGGCTACTACTCCTTTTTTTACAAATTAAATATGAGATTTTTTGGCGCAGAAAATAGTGCAACAGATTAAACTTATATAGAGAAAAATTTTATAGCTTATTATGGCAAGAAAAGTTAAGCCACCCACTCAGGCTGAGAAGCTCCCAGAAGAAACACATGAAGGTTTTTATATTATTACGATAATTTTTCTGATAGCAGTTATAGTTACAATTGCTCTTTTTATCCAACCTGCTCTCGTCCAAGTCCCGCAACCCACTCCTCAGCAGCCACAAACAATTCCAAAAGCTGAGCCTACCCCAGCTGTTCGCGATTATGAATTAGAATTTATCAGAAATTCATTTGAGGTTAACAAGCAACACAACTTCAGTTTATTTGAGACAAAACTTTTGCGCCTCGGGTTTTACACTTTTTATAATAATATAAGCAGACAAGAGGAAATAAAGTTTCGTGCAGATATATGGGTTAGAAATGCTGGAAAAGCAACAGAGGATTTCAATGCTTTTAATGGATTTATAAGGCAGCCTCCAAATCAATACAATGTAACAGCAGGCGGGACTTTTAATGGGGAAGATGTTGCCCCTGAAGAAATAAGAGAGGGCTATATTTTATTTGAAAATGTTCCGCGTGATTTAAAAGGGGATATTTCAATTTCAATTGGAACAGCGCGCTCATATAGCTCAATTTTTGGAATTCAGTCCCAGTTTCCATTTTTATATGAATTAACATATCCAGGCAGGTAATCAATGAAAAAAGAGCTCAGAAAATATCACTTAAAACGTGAATTAGGACTTGTTGCCTGTGTTCTGAGCGGTGTTGGAATAATTTTTGGGGCAGGAATTTATGCCTTAATTGGGAAAGCTGCTGGGATTGCAGGGAATGCTGTCTGGATCTCATTCTTTTTTGCAGCAGCTGTTGCTGCTCTCACAGGATTAAGCTATGCAGAGCTGAGTTCTATTTTTCCAAAAGCAGGAGCAGAATATGTTTACACTGAACATGCATTTAGCAGAAAACTTGCATTTATTGTCGGATTTTTAGTAATAAGCGGCGGAATTATAGGGGCAGCAACTGTCTCGCTCGGATTTGCAGGATATTTTTTAGCGCTTTTCCAAACTCCCTTAATCCCGACTGCAGTTGCTTTAATTACAGTTCTGAGCCTTATAAATTTCTGGGGAATCAAGCAGAGTGCAGGAATTGCAATTTTATTTACTCTGATAGAATCCCTTGGATTAGTAGCAATAATTTTAATTGGAATCCCCTATTTTGGAAAAGTAAATTACTTTGAATTCTCTCCGCAGGGACTGGGCGGCATTTTTTCAGCTGCTTCCTTAATATTTTTTGCGTATCTCGGCTTTGAGGAAATTGTAAAGCTTTCTGAGGAAACAAAAAATCCGACTAAAACAATTCCTACTGCTCTAATTATTGCAATGGTAATCTCAACAATAATTTACATTCTTGTTTCAGTTTCTGCAGTATCTGTTTTGGGGTGGGAAAAATTAGGCGTTTCCAGCGCACCTCTTGCAGATGTTGCTTCCTCAGCTCTTGGAGGAAATGCTTTTCTTATGCTTTCCATTATTGCACTTTTTGCAACTTCCAACACTGCACTTTTAATGATGCTCGCTTCTTCCAGATTAATGTATGGAATGGCAGTTGATCATGGATTCCCGAAAATTTTTTCAAGTGTTCATAAAATTCACCGCACTCCTCATTTTGCAGTTTTCTTAGTAATGCTTTTGTCTATTTTGTTTGTTCTTCTTGGAAAAATAGAAGTTGTTGCTGACTTGACAAATTTTGTTGCGTTCATAACATTTATTGTAATTAATGCAAGTGTAATTGCACTCCGCTATAAATTCCCGAAATCAAACACAAGATTCCACACTCCTGGAAGTATTGGAAAAGTTCCGCTCCTCCCTGTTTTTGGAATAATTTTCAGCGCATTCATGCTCCTGAATTTGGGAAAGTGGATTTTAATTTATGGGGCTGCTCTTGTAGGGCTGAGTCTCTTAATTTATGAGCTAGAACTGAAAAAATAGTTCCATGAAAAACAACAAACTTTTGCAGGATTTGATAATAATTGCCTTTGGTATTGTTCTTACTGGTTATCTTGTTAAAACAGGATTTATTAATGCTTTAATATCCCCTGCGGAAAAATTCAGGCTTTTGGGAAGTTTTTTTGCAGGATTGTTCTATACATCCGCTTTTACAACAGCTCCGGCTATTGTAGTTCTCGGAAAAATCGCCCAGGACAATTCTGTTTTCTGGACAGCCTTTTTTGGGGCAATTGGGGCATCAACAGTTGATTTGTTGATATTTGAATTTATAAGAAACAGATTTGCTCTGCATATTAATGGCATTCTAAAAGAGCAGAGATGGCATTTAAGGCTAAAGACGTTTCATAGCCTGAGGCTTTTAAGATGGCTGACTTTTATTATTGCAGGCCTGATAATAGCTTCCCCGCTTAACTTTTTAGGCATTCTGATAATATGGATAATAGCCAAATCAATTTTGTAAAATAAAAAGATATATAAGCGTTCGGACAAATTTCTTAGCGCATGAAAAGCACCGCAAGCATAATAATAGTTATAGGCATAGTAGCCTAACAGTAATAGCGGTGCCCTTTTTGTTTTTCAAAGTTTTGAGGGGCACTCCAGAGTATACACATGGATACTAGATTCAACCTAAAACAAATTGAAGAAAAAGTTCTCGAATTTTGGAGTGCAAACTCTGTTTACAAAAAAGCTGTTCAAAAAAATTCAAAAAATCCCCGCTTTAAGTACATTGATGGCCCTCCCTATACAACAGGAGCTATTCATTTAGGAACAGCTTGGAACAAGGTGCTCAAAGATACAATCCTCCGATATAAGAGATTTCATGGATACAATGTAAGAGACCAAGCAGGATACGATATGCATGGACTGCCAATTGAAGTAAAAGTTGAGGAAGATTTAAAATTAAAAAATAAGCGCGAAATTGAGGAAAAAATTGGGGTTGAAAATTTTATTGAATTGTGCAGAAAATTTGCTCTTGATAATCTAGATTTAATGAGCAAGCAATTCTCAAGATTAGGGGTTTGGCTTGACTGGGACTTTCCCTATAGAACAATTGACAATTCTTATATTGAAGGCGTATGGTGGGCGCTGAAAAAAGCTCATGAAAAAAATTATTTGTATCTCGGCCCAAAATCAATTACCTGGTGCGCACGCTGTGCTACAGCACTTGCAAAGCACGAATTGGAATATGAAACGATTAAAGACAATTCAATTTTTGTCAAATTTCAATTAGAAACTTCCCCAAACACTTACTTAATTATTTGGACAACAACCCCTTGGACACTCCCAGCAAATCTTGGGGTTGCCGCCAATCCTGATTTTCAGTATGCAAAATTAAAAGTTTCCCCTGAAAATGAGTATTGGATTGTTGCAAAGGATTTAGCCCCTGCTCTGCTTGGCGCAATGGGGAAAAAATTTGATATTGTTGAAACTTTTACTGGGCAACAATTAGCAGGAACAAAATATGTTCATCCATTTTTGGAAGAAGTTCCTATTCATAAAAAAATTAAAAGCGAATTTAAAAATGCGCACTCTGTTTTGGCAGTTTCAGATGATATTTTTGAGAACTTTGTCACTCTACAAGCTGGAAGCGGATTAGTTCACACAGCTCCTGGTGCAGGTCCTGAGGATTTTGAAGTAGGAAAACATTTTGGACTTCCAGGATTAACCCTAATTGATGAAAATGGAGTTTTTACTTCTGAAGGAGGAAAGTACAAAGGATTTGTTGCGCGCAAGGACGACAAAAAAATTGTTGAGGATTTAAAAAAACGTGGTTTAATTGTTCACGAGGCTCCTATTTCTCACGAATACGCGCAGTGCTGGCGCTGTAAGAAAGGGGTTGTTTACAGAGTTACAAATCAATGGTATTTGGAGGTTTCAAAATTAAGGCAAAAAATGATTGAAGAGAATAAAAAAATTAAATGGACTCCTGATTGGGCTGGAGAAAAATGGTTTCACAGCTGGCTTGAAAATTTGCAGGATTGGTGTATTTCAAGGCAGAGATACTGGGGAATCCCCCTTCCAATTTGGAAATGTACTAAGTGTGAAAATTTGAAAGTAATTGGTTCAAGAAAAGAACTTCCTGCCGCTCTCAAAGATTTGCACCGCCCATGGATTGATCAAATAATTTTTAAATGTGAAAAATGTGGCGCTGGAATGAAAAGAATTGAAGACGTTTTGGATGTCTGGCTTGATTCTGGAGCAGCAACATGGGCATCCCTGCCTTTTCCTGAGGGAGGAAAGGAAATTTTGGATAAATGGTTTCCAGCAGATTTTATTTTAGAGGGAAAAGACCAGATTAGAGGATGGTTCAACTCTTTAATGAGTTTATCAATGGTTTCTCATGGAATCCCTGGCTATAAATCTGTTTTCATGCATGGCTTTGTTGCAGATGAGCAGGGGATGAAAATGTCAAAATCTCTTGGAAATATTGTTTCCCCTGAGGAAGTGATTGAAAAATACGGAAGCGAAGCTTTCCGCTTTTATTGTTTGCGCGCTGCTCCTGGGGAGGATTTGCGCTTTAATTGGAAAGATGTTGAAGAGTCTTACAGAGCTCTAAATATTTTGTGGAACACAGCAGTTTTTGCAAAATACATGGAGCTTGAAAAATTTAATCCAGAAACTTACAAACTTGATTTAAAAAAATTGCGCCCTGAAGATAGATGGATTTTATCAAGAGCAAATACCTTGAACAAGAAAATCACGCATGCTTTTGAAAGTTATAATTTTCATGAAGTTCCAAAACTTTTGCATGAATTTATTGTTGAGGAAGTTTCAAGATGGTATGTAAAATTGATTAGAAACAGAACATGGGTTTCAGCAAAAGGGGAAGATAAGCTGATTGCGTTTAAAGTTTTGTATGAAGTATTGAAAAAGTATCTTGTTTTAGCAGCGCCTGTAGTTCCAATTCTAACAGAAGAGGTTTATCAAAATTTAATCCGCCCTTTTGATAAAAAACTGCCAGAATCAATTCATTTGTTTGACTGGGCAACTCCACAAAAAGATTATATTGATTTTGGAGCTGAAGAAAATATGAAAATTGCCAGAAAAATTGTTGAAGCTTCCCTAAATATCCGGGAAGACTCAAAAATTAAACTGAGATGGCCGTTAAAAATTCTTGCTGCTAAAGGGGAAAAAGTTCAGGCAGCAATTGAGCAATATGCTGAAGTGATTAAAGAGCAGACAAATGTGAAATCTGTTAAATTTGGAGAAACAAAAGGAATTGAAAAGGATTTTGAATATGGAAAAGTCTTCCTGGATACAGAAGTAACTCAGGACATTATGGAAGAAGCACTTGCGCGCGAAGTTATGCGCTCTGTTCAAGTCTTGCGCAAGAAGCACGGATTCAGAGTTGAGGAAAAAATCTCGCTCACACTCTCAAGCGAAGATGAATTTTCGCGCGAGGCTCTGAATAAATTCAGAAAAGAAATTTCCGAAAAAGTCGGCGCTGCTAAACTGGAAGTTTCAATCCAAAAAGGAAAAGAAAAAATATCAGGCGATTTGGACTTTGAGGGAAAAACTATACAAATCGCATTTGATAGGAGATGAACTATAAATTGGGCCTGTAGCTTAGCCTGGTGGAGCGCCCGCCTTATATGGCGGCGTTTCATAGACATTGTGAAATGATGGGGTAAATAGTAGATGGTCAATAGTAAATCGTACGATATACGATAAACCATTGACGATTTACCACACTGATTTCACAGAATTGAAACCGCTTGTGAAAGCGGGAGGTCCCAAGTTCGAATCTTGGCAGGCCCATTCAGCCGACGACATGAGCGTTTGTCCGACTTAGAATCGGCTGGCGCTTCGGACTATATTGGGGGCGTTCGCTGCCCTGAAGTAATTGTACGCGAAGCCCCAAAATAGACCTAGATATTAAACCCAAAAATGGAACTTGCAAAAGAATATAATTGGAAAGCAGAAGAAAAAAAATGGCAGAAATACTGGACAGAAAAGAAAATTTTTGCTTTCAATCTAAGTTTGCGGTCTAAGTCAAAAATATTTTCAATTGACACCCCTCCGCCCACAGTTTCTGGAAAAATGCATCTGGGGCATGCTTTTTCTTATTCACATATAGATTTTATTGCACGATACAGAAGAATGGCCGGCTATAATGTGTTTTTCCCATGGGGCTTTGATGACAATGGACTGGCAACTGAATTATTTGTTGAAAAAATAACTGTAAAAACAGCAGAGCAAATTGGCCGCGAAAAATTTATTGATCTCTGTTTAAAAAATACAGTTGAAGCAGAGAAAGAAATGCTTGAAAACTGGCAATCAATTGGAATGAGCTGCGACTGGAATATTTTTTATCGCACAATTAGCAAGGAGGTTCAAAAAATTTCTCAAAAAGCTTTTTTGGATTTATACAAACAAGGCCGCGCTTATAGAAAAGAGGATCCTACAATTTGGTGCACAAAATGTAGAACAGCAATTGCGCAGGCTGAATTAGAAGATTTGGAGCAGGAAAGCAAATTTTATTATATGAGATTTAATGTTCCAGCAATAAAAAAAGAAATAACAATTGCAACAACAAGGCCAGAATTTTTGCCAGCATGTGTTGCAATATTTGTAAATCCAAATGATTCCAGATACAAAGAATTTATTGGGAAAAAAGCAACTCTCCCACTGGTTGACAGGGAAGTTCCAATTGTTGCAAGCGAAAAAGCAAATCCAGAGAAAGGAACAGGTGCTGTTTATGTCTGCACTTTTGGAGATTATGAAGATGCAATCTGGGTAAAAAGCGAAAGGCTTCCTGTAATACGAATTTTAAATTCTGATGGAAGATTGAATAAAAAAGCAGGAAAATATTCTGGGCTAAAATTAAAAGAGGCAAGGGAAAAAATCCTGAACGATTTGAAAATGGTTGGCGCTCTTGTAAGAGAGGAGAAAATAAAGAACATTGTAAATGTCCATGAGCGCTGTGGAACTCCTGCGGAGTACATAATAACAAAGCAATGGTTTATTGAATATTTGGACTTGCGCGAAAAATTTTTACAAAGTGGCGCAAAAATAAAATGGCATCCGCCTCACATGTTCCACCGCTTGGAGCACTGGATAAAAGGATTGAAATGGGACTGGTGCGTTTCAAGGCAGAGACATTTTGGAATTCCAATTCCTGTTTGGTATTGTGGAAAGTGTGGAACTGTTCTACTTCCAGATGAAAAAGATTTGCCAGTTAATCCATTAACTGATAAGCCAAAGAAAAAATGCACAAAGTGCAGCTCAAAAGAATTTGTTCCCGAAAAAGATGTGTTTGACACATGGTTTACCTCTACCCACACCCCAGAAATAGCTGCAAATTTAGTTGACGAAAAATTGTTTTCAAAACTTTTCCCAATGGATTTGCGGCCGCAGGCACATGATATAATTAATTTCTGGTTATTTTACACTTTAGCAAAATCAATTATACTTCACAAAAAAATTCCCTGGGAAAATGCAATGATTTCCGGCTATGCTTTAGATCCTCATGGAGAAAAAATGTCAAAATCAAAGGGAAACATTATTGAGCCGCAGGATGTTTTAGCAAAATTCCCCTCAGATGCATTAAGATTCTGGAGCGCAGGAAGTGTTTTGGGGGAAGACTTGCCTTTCCAGGAAAAAGATTTAGTAACAGGGCAGAAATTCATAACAAAAATTTGGAATAGCTCAAAATTTGTGATAATGAATATGAAAGACTATGGGCTTGAGGCTAGAGGCTTGAGGCTAGAAGCTCTTAGAGTTACAGATCGGTGGATACTTTCAAAACTAAATAATTTAATCAGGGATAGCACAGAAGCTTTTGAAAATTACAATTTCTCAAAAGTTAAAAGAGATGTTGAAGCATTTTACTGGCACGATTTCTGCGATTACTATCTGGAAATTGTTAAAGATAGATTATACAATCCGCAAAAGTATGGAGGGAAAAAAGCAGCGCAGCAAACCCTGTACTATGTTCTCTTAAATTCCTTAAAATTAATAGCTCCAATTATGCCGCACATAACAGAGGAAGTTTTCCAGCAATATTTTTCAAAAACTGAAAAGGAAAAATCAATTCATATTTCAAAATGGCCACAAGTAAAAGAGGAATGGATTGACAAAGAAGCAGAAGAAGCTGGAGAAATTCTGAAAAAAATAGTTGCAGCTGTAAGACAATTTAAACAATCAAAAAATATTTCTCTTGGCGCAGAACTGAAGGCAATTTACTTATATACAGAAGATTCAAAAATGCAAAAAGTTTTAAATTCTGTTGCTTTAGATTTGCAGGGAGTTTCAAGGGCACAGAAAATTTCATTTGCGCGCGGTGATGGTGGAGAAAAGATTAATATTGATTTGCCCATTGACTTGTATGTGGTGATTTAAATGTTTGGAAATGATAAAGGGCAAATCTTTTTGCATCTCCATCTGGGTAGCGAAGAAAGAGCTTTCAAATTTCTTAAAGAGAGCTATCATAAAGATCCGATAATGGGCGATTCACATTTTCTTATTGATTTATCCAAAAATAGTGGTTGGAAAATATCCTATTTACAAATCCCCCAGCAATTGCGAGCTCTAGATAATTCTTTCAGATCCATATTCGCAAAAAAAATCGGCCTTTATCTTGATCCAAGGGAGCTCACGCCCGCTACTGACTATTGCAATGCAATGGGTTATCTAGAGCAAAGAATTCCCAGAAGAGTTCTGCTCTATGAGTTTTTTCAAAATGGGATGGTTATTTATTGGGCGCGCGATAGATATGGGGAAGAGAAAGATGATCGAGATCCAAACGAGGCGCTTATATTAGCCCATCCCGCTTCCAGTCAGATAGCGAGTGCCTTTTCAGAAGGACGCACAATTCAGGAAATTTTAGAAAGGCTCGAAATTCAAAAAGTCCAGCCACAAGGTTTATACGATGTTGTTATAAAACCCAGAGTTAAACTTACTAACTCACTTCAGCGTGTAAGAGTAAGCGAAATAAAGAGGTAAAATGGTTTTAATAAATGGACCCCAGCAAACATACGAACTTGGAGCAGATGCTATAGATTTCTCTCTCCTAGGAACTGATGGGAAAACTTATTTTTTAGAAAGTTTCGCAGATAAAAAAGTTTTAGTCATTGTCTTTACCTGCAATCACTGCCCGTATGCGCAAGCTTATACGCCTCGCTTGATTCAACTGCAAAAAGATTATGCAAATAAAGGGGTGCAATTTGTTGGAATAAATCCAAACGACGCTGAAAATTATCCGGATGACTCTTTTGAAAATATGAAAATTTTTGCAAAAGATTATGGCTTTAATTTTCCTTATCTGAGGGATGAATCTCAAGAAACCGCTGCAGCTTACAAAGCTGTTTGTACTCCAGATATTTTTGTTTTTGATTCTGCGCGTAAATTGCGCTATCGCGGAAAGGTTGATGATTCCTCCCCATATGACCAGCCAGAAACTGCAAAAAATTTCTGGCTTCGCGAAGCGATTGATTTGGCTTTACAACAAAAATCCCCTACAACTGCTTTCCGCCCTGTGATGGGATGCTCAATTAAATGGAAGCTTGGCAATGAGCCACAATTTTTAAGTATTGGAGTAAAGAAATAACTGCGCATGGACTCTCTTGACTTAAAGTATTTTATTTCTTTTCTTGTTGGTCTTGGAACGAGCGCGTTTTTTCTTCTTATTCCATTGTACGCAAGGGAGCTTGGTGCGGATGATATAACACTTGGTATAGTTGTTGCGAGTTTTTTTGCAGCAAGCATGCTGAGCTATGTTATTTTTGGCAGATACTCAGATGTGTATGCAATTAGGAAAGCTTTGATTGTTTCAGGATTGCTAATCATGTCAGTTACCCTTGCACTTCACTATTTTGCGCGCACAACTGAATTCTTGCTTTTAATTAGATTTCTTGCAGGAATAGCAGCTGGAATTTATTCAGGACCTATACTTGCTTATATGGCAGCTGATAAAGCATATAGAACACATTTGAGCGCATTTCATGGGTTTGGGAGTTTGGGATGGGCTTTTGGATTTTTTGCAGCAACTTACTTTCTAAAGTATTTTAGCTTTTCAGAAATTTTTCTAGCATTCTCAGTCCCAATTTTCGTTGCATTTTTACTATCCACAAAGATAAAAAAAGAAAAAATCGATCGCATAGATGTTCCCCTCATTCCTATCAAACTAATAAAGAAAAACTTTTCTTTATATATCTCGTTTTTTGTAAGACACATTTCAGCGCATGCTATGTTCACTTTTCTACCTCTTTTTATTTTGTTCTTGGGTGCTCCCACAGAATTAGTTGGTCCCCTGTTCGCGCTTAATCCGTTTATCCAATTCTTTGCAATGAATTATATCCCGAAGCTCAAATATGACAGCAGAACTATTTTTCGCGCCGGATTATTACTTTCAACAGTATCACTTTTCGCAGTTGGATTTTCGCCAACATATTTGTTTATTCTAATACCAATGGTTTTAATTGGAATTTCCTGGAGCTTTCTTTCAGTTGGTGCGAATTTAGTTTTAGTAGAGGATAATATTGAAAAAGCAACTGTGACAGGAATTCTGTGGAGCATCTCAAGCCTTGCTCTGATAATCGGCCCCATCCTTGGTGGGATTTTATCAACAGCTTTCGGGATGCAGGAAATGATATTAATTGCAGCGGGAACTTCTTTCTTTGCGTTTGTGATTGAGCATCTATTAAAAAGGTAATTCATTTAATTTGGGTTGGTGAATTCCCTTGCAATTTGTGACTGCGCCTTTCAAGCCCAAATTAAATGGTGCCCCCGGCGGGAAATTCACGCTGGGAAATTTGTGAAGGCTTGTGGCTCGCAGCTTGAAGCTTG